>JAGQQP010000749.1 GCA_020426085.1 Planctomycetaceae bacterium
CGTCGATGACTCGCGGCTGGTATTCGCAGCAGAGGAACGTTTCGTCGTTGTTTTCGTTTCCGGAGTGGAACTGCCTGCTGTCGCTCCCAGAGAGGCATTCAGCACCATGGACTGCGTGACGACCACTTTTTCTTCCGGGTTCAGGCAGGAATCGATTTCCAGCAGCAGTTCTGCTTCACTGGCGAAACCTTTGATGTGCATCATGGAAGTACAGGCGACCCGTCGTTCCAGGATTTCGGGACACTCTTCTTCGGTGAGCAGAATGATTTCTGTTTCCGGAGCAGCAGACTGAATCTTATCCAGCAGATGATCTTCCTGATGTCCTCCTGAGAGAAGAAACCGCAGATCAACCAGGATGGAATCGAACTCCCCTTCGCGACACTGCTCGTAGCAGTCTTCAAGACTGTTGCAGAACGTGAGCTGAAATGTTTTTTTGAAATGAGCAAGGATCTGCTGCTGAATCACTGTGTCGCGTGTTACCAGAATCAGTGTCGGGAGTTCCATAATGGCTTTCTCTATTTCAAAATGACAAAAGTGGTTTCTCATGGTGGATCGATAAGAGGCCGTCGTTGACAAGGGGGATGAACCTGTCTGGTGCGTCTGCTGATCGAAGTGCTTCTGTTTTTAAACAAATAGAGTGCCAGACTGTAAAGGATCTCTGACGACGGCGGTTTAAGTTAAGTTTTGTGAACAAGTTACGTTCAAATAAGAATTTCGGACGGGCGAAAAAATCGTTTGGGTGATGTGGTGAAAAAACATCAATGTTGTGGTGTGTTGATTTAGATCAACGTGAATTCAGCGATGTTGTATACGTCTGAGAACGCTTTCATGGGGGCAGAATGGAATTCGCGCGTGCGTGCTATTGGATGGGGAAATCCGGCTTGTTAAACTTCAGAAACAGAGTTTGTAAAAGGGATGCGTCTGCAGAGAACGGGCAGGGCGTGTCAGCGGAACGGGTCACAGGTTAACGAGAGGGAATTACAGTGGCGACCTTTGCAGTCATTTTAGCGGCAGCCGGCAAGAGTTCACGATTTCGATCGAAGGGAGCGGAGATTCTGGGATCGGGACCTCAGAAAAAACCGTTTATGGATCTGAAAGGACGGGCGGTCTGGGTGCGATCTGCAGAGATCTTTTCGAACCGGGAGGATGTGAAGCAGCTGATCATCACGGTATCCTCCGAGGATATCGAATGGTTCAAACAGAAGTTCCGCCCTAACCTGGCTTTTATGGAAATTGAAATCGTTGCAGGTGGTGCAGAACGGGCGGACTCTGTGCAAAATGCACTGGCACGGGTTAAAGCCGACATTGATTATGTCGCCATCCATGATGCAGCCCGGCCCCTGATTACCGATAAATGGGTCGGCGAACTCTTTACCGCTGCGGAAAAACATGATGCGGTGATCCCTGCCGTCCGGGTTTCCAGTACCCTCAAACGGGCCGGTAAGGATCTGAAGATTGAGGAAACCGTCGACCGCACGGATCTCTGGGCGGCCCAGACGCCACAGGTCTTCAAGCGACAGTTACTGTTAGACGCGTATGCACAGCGCGGCGATTTTCAGGCGACCGATGAAGCGCAGCTGATCGAAAACATGGGGCAGCCTGTAACCATTGTCGAAGGTTCCCCCATGAATCAGAAGATCACAACGGCTGCGGACTTCAAAATGGCAGAGGCACTGGTGAATGCACTGCCTAAACCCAAAGGCATCCAGGCACTGCACCCGTTTGCCGATGAAGAACCCCGGGGAATCTTTTAAAACGCCGCTCAGATCAGTGCGCATCTGAAAACTGTGAATCTCACGTGAATTCGCCCACTCCTGTTTGAGCTTCCGGTGCAGGGAGGTTAATCTGGTGGAAGTTCAAGTGAATGGGTCTGGTGTGCTCTGAAGATCCGGACAAATCAGCTTGAGCAAGATCGCTTCTAACCTGCGTTGTTGCCAGACTGGTCATCTATCTTTGTCATAAAGGAAGCCACCATGAGTTCTACCCCGGAATCCACAGAAACTTCTGAACCCGCCTCGAAGCCCAAAAAGCAGATTTCCACGCAACGCCGCGTGATCTCCTGGGTGTTTATCGCGATCCTGCTGGGAGTGGTACTGCTGGAATGGCGTGCCAAATCATCGCAGGCCAAAACATTTGAAAATCTGGGAGCCGCCGTAGACAATACGGGAGAGGCCGGGGAATTCCCGTTTTCCCAGTTTGAAAAGACGATTCAGGGGAACCCGTCTGTGGAGATTGACGAATCAGGGGCCATCTTGCGGCTCTACCATTATAAGTGGAACGGGATCTTCAAAACCTATCACCTGCGACTGCTGGTGAATGATGAAGACCTGG
>JAGQQP010000750.1 GCA_020426085.1 Planctomycetaceae bacterium
CAGCTGGGTAATATCGGTCTGGGTCAGAGCACGGCAGTCGGCATTGGTGGTGACCCGATTATCGGGACGACCTTTATCGATCTGCTGGAGCTGTTCGAAAACGATCCGGGAACAGAATCGATCATGCTGATTGGTGAAATTGGTGGAACGGCTGAAATTGAAGCCGCTGAATACATCAAAGAACATGTCACCAAACCAGTGGCCGGTTTCATTGCCGGTAAAACCGCTCCTCCCGGAAAACGGATGGGGCACGCTGGTGCGATCATCAGTGGTGGAAGTGGAACCGCCGATGAGAAGATTGCCGCTCTGGAAGCAGCCGGTGTCGTTGTGGCAGAAAGCCCGGCTGACATGGGCACCGCAATGAAGCGGGCGATTGAAGCAGCGAAGTAAACTGCCTGTCGCTGAGAGACAAAAAGAAAAGGACCACCCGATTTTCGGATGGTCCTTTTTTATGGTTTCAAAACTGTGGAGAGCAGAGATTATTTCTCGTCGTCTGCACAGACCCAGTCACCCAGGGCAGTGCCGTATTCGATGAGCTCTTCAGGCTTGAAGTAGATTTTGATTTCACGGGTGGCTGCTTCGGGGCCGTCGCTGCCGTGAACCAGGTTCATCTGGCGGCTGATGCCATAATCGCCGCGAATGGTTCCGGGGGCGGATTCACGACCATTGGTC
Source organism: Planctomycetaceae bacterium (assembly GCA_020426085.1). Classification (GTDB taxonomy): domain Bacteria; phylum Planctomycetota; class Planctomycetia; order Planctomycetales; family Planctomycetaceae; genus Gimesia. The sequence continues at coordinate 673 of JAGQQP010000750.1, forward strand.
GAACCCATCATCGAGCGGACAACGGTAATCGCTTCGGGGCCTTCTGCAACAATCGCAACGACGGGGCCGGCGGTGATGAATTCTTCGAGCAGCGGATAGAAAGGTTTCTCCACATGTTCTGCATAATGTTCGGCGGCTAATTCTTTAGTAACCTGCAGGAGTTTCAGGCCGACGATTTTCAGTCCCTTGTTTTCGAAGCGGGTCAGAATGGTACCGGCCAGACGACGCTGGATGGCATCGGGTTTAATCAGAATCAGAGTTCGTTCGAGAGCCATGTGGGTTTCTTTCTATCTTGTCAGTTGTCTGTAAAAAGGAGCGGGAACAGATTCTGTTCCCGCCAGTCTGTGTGTATTGAAGTTGCCAGGTTCTGTATCTGCAGAGGCTGGTGAGTCGGTGATGAACGGATCTTCCACGCCTGAATGAAGTGAATTGAAATGAAATTCAGCAATCATTTCAACCCTGATTCACATGAATCGCAGGAGTGATCAGGAAGAAACGCGCGCCTGGCTGATGCTTTCAAAAAACTGTTGGAACAGATAATGGCTGTCGTGCGGGCCGGCTGAGGCTTCGGGATGGTACTGCACGCTGAAAGCCGGGTGTGTTTTGTGACGTAATCCGGCGACGGTATTGTCATTCATATTGATATGAGTGATTTCCACATCGTCGGGTTTGGATTCCGGATCGATGGCAAAACCGTGATTCTGCGAGGTAATTTCGACCTGCCCGGTGGCGTGATTGATCACCGGCTGGTTGGCACCGCGGTGACCGAATTTCAGCTTGAAAGTTTTGCATCCACAGGCCAGCCCCAGCAGCTGATGCCCGAGACAGATGCCGAAGATCGGGACCTGGCCCAGCAGTTCGCGGATGGTATCGATGGCATAGGTCAGAGGTTCCGGGTCTCCGGGGCCGTTTGAAAGGAAGACGCCGTCCGGATTGAGTTCCAGGACTTCCGCAGCCGTGCAGTTACCGGGGAGCACGGTCACCTTACAGCCCAGCTGTTTCAGGTGACGCGGAATATTCCACTTCATGCCGTAATCAATGGCGACAATGTGGTAGGCACTGTCGGCGGAAAGATCGTCTTCAGAAAGCGTCGCGATATTTTTACCGGCGAATGAGTGTGTGGAACTACTGTGTGCCAGGGGATGTAGTGCTTCGGTCCATTCGGAAGCTGCTTCCGGGATGACTTTGCTGACCAGGTCCTGTCCGACGAGTTGCGGACTGCTTTGGGCTTTCTTCACCAGTGATTCATCATCGAGATCTGTTGTAGAGAGCACGCCAGTCATGGCTCCGCTGGTGCGAATTTTTCGAACCAGGGCGCGGGTATCGATTCCCTGCAGGCCGACGACTCCAGCCGCTTTGAGATATTCATCCAGAGTCTGTGTTGAACGATAGTTGCTGGGGATTTCGCAGAGTTCGCGAACGATGAAGCCCTGCAAAGCGATGCCCCCGGATTCCACATCTTCGGGGACAATCCCGTAATTACCGATCTGCGGATAGGTCATGGTGACGATCTGGCCGCAGTAAGAGGGGTCGGTCAGGATTTCCTGGTAGCCGGTCATGCTCGTGTTGAACACAACTTCACCGTGGACTTCTCCGTCTGCACCAAAGGCTGTCCCCGTGAACACACTACCATCGGCAAGGGCTAAT
>JAGQQP010000751.1 GCA_020426085.1 Planctomycetaceae bacterium
CGCCGTTGGCGCGGCGGGGTCAAGTCGAAAATTTGCAGGTGGGAGGTGATTCCAGTGTCGGAAGAACAGCTGAAGAATTGGAATGAATCAGCGGCGGTTGAGTTTGATCTGGACGGATTCGATCTGTTCGAGTCGGCCGAGACGGAGAACGACTTCGTCAGCCGTGACGGACTCGCGGAGGGTGACCCGGTATTCGAGTGCGAAGGCAGAGCCTTTGCGGGTCGTTTCGGCACCGGTGGTTTCGAACGATTCACAGAGTTCCGCCAGAATTTCGTTCCAGCTGTTTTCTGCTCCCAGAGCGACCTGCAGACGCAGCAGCATGACGTCGGCAGGGAGATTGCTTTCATTGCTGCGGAAGTTCGACCAGTGAGGTTGAAAATGTGTGGCACCGCCGATAACGACGAAACCCAGAGCAGCAACGGAATACTGCCCGGCACCGATGGCCATGCCTTCCACCACGGAAAACAGGACAAAGGCGACATCCTGTGTCGACTGCATGGCGGTGCGGAAGCGGACGATGGAGAGGGCGCCGACCAGGGAAAACGCGCGGGCCACGTTTTCGCCGATGATCTGCGTCGCCATGGCAATCAGGATGCACATCAGCACGAGGGTGATGGAAAGCGTTTCGTCGGCAACGGATCGTTGGTGTTTGCGGGCCAGATACGCGACGCCACAACCTGTCATCCAGGAGAGCAGCAGATGCAGGATAATGATACTCGCAGCGGGTTCTGCGGAAGTTGTGATATTCGAAAGCCAGTCAGTCATGTTGGTTGATCATATTGAGTCGGCACGGTTCCGCAGACCGGTTTGGGTGATTTCTGAGGAAAGAGCGGTACGGTATTTGGAAAAGCCTGTCGAAATCAGAGGGATATCGAGCAGCAGTCGTTTAAAAAGTGGAGGGAGGGTGTGATGGAATTTCAGTTCCAGAACTTGCTCATCGGGTAACAGTGAAGGGGAGGCATCGCAGCCGGGAGGGATCTCCCAGTTACTGGTCTGCTGACCTGTGATTTTGCTGTCGATGGTGAGTCGAATGATCTGGTCCTGATAACAGGAGGTGCGGGCAAACCGCTGGTAATGTACCAGGGCTGAAGGTTGTAAATCATATTGAAACACACGATTTCGAAACCATTCGCCGGGCCAGTGATCTCCTGCGGAGAGGGGATGTTTGACACAATGCAGTTGTGCGAGAGGAATGGCGGAACGATTTTTCTGAACGAGGTTATTTTGTTTGAATTTACTTTCCAGCCAGACGGTCTGTTCCGCAGCGTAGCGGCGCAGGCGATATTTTGTATTTCCCAGTGGAGGGGTTTTGTGAAAGATATCTTGCGCTGCGGTATCCAGATAGAGGGTATTGATTTCGTAGCTGTCCCCTCTGGTGGCGGTGCAGTGAGGGTCGGGCCGCATGTATTGCTTTGCCCAGCTGGCGACCTGATCTTTGAGCTCGGGAGTCAGGATGAATTTGAGTTCGATCCGCTCGTCTCGGGCATGATAGACATTCTCGGTGTCAGAGTCTGGTAAGAACAGTTTCAAATCCAATGTGGTGTCTCCATGATATCGTTATGGAACGTACTATTTTCCTGCAGTGACTTTGAGCAGGTATTCGCTGCGCTGTTTCGCGAACTGATGCAGATTGACCGCACCATGTCCGCCGGGACCGTGTCCAGCAGAGTTATCGGCGGGGATACGACTGTCGGTCAGTTTGATGAAGTTTTCATAAGAGCCGAGCTTGCGAGTCTCCTGTCGGACTTCGCGGGCAATCAGCTTGCGGTACTGACTGACGACGGGGCCCAGTTCTTTCCAGTCGAGGTCGCCGGCGATGATGCGAACTTTCTTCAGGTACTCTGCCTGGATTTCAGGAACCGACAGCAGTTTGCTGCGAAGTGGTTTCTGAGGATCGTCGAGGCCGATGAGCGGGTCGAGCTGTTCAGCAGCAGGACCGTTCTGATTCGCGCGACGGGGATCGAAACCGGGGGGCGGGAAAACTCCCCGGGGAGGTCCACCTGCCGGAAAAGGGAGTCCCGGTCCTTCAGATGGATTCTCTCCCCGGGGACCCGCGCCTGCTTCCCGATTCTCAAATCCTGGTGGACGCTGACCGGGAGGCCCCATGCCGGGACCTCTGCCAACGAAGCGGAAGGCTTCATTCATATCATGGGGGAAGAAATGAAAACGGTCATGCTTATCCAGAAAAATGCTGTAATCACTGGCTCGAATCCAATAGCCGTCGGAGTTGCAGAGTGCATTGTCGAGCGCCAGGAACCAGAGCAGTTCATCGAGATCGACTTTGTCTTTCAACGCGGCCTGCAGCTGATCGGGG
>JAGQQP010000752.1 GCA_020426085.1 Planctomycetaceae bacterium
AGTTTGCCGAAGGACTGGCACGCGTGATTCAGACAATGCCGGAACCACCTCTGTTATTGATCTCCAGTGATATGAATCACTTTGCCACAGACACAGAAAACCGCCGCCTGGACGAACTGGCACTGGAAAAAATGCGGTCGCTCGACCCCGATGGACTGCTGGAAACCGTTCGCGAAAACCACATTTCGATGTGTGGCGTCCTGCCTGCGGTGATGGTCATGAAAACCTTGCAGAAACTGGGCAAGCTGAAGCAGATAGAACAAGTGGGTTACGCTACTTCGGGCGATGTGACCGGTGACTCTTCCCGGGTTGTCGGCTATGCCGGCCTGCTGATCGACTGACGCACAAACTCGTCAGTAACTGACGGGTTTACCGGGAATTACAGAAATTGATGGTGACCAACTTACCGGTTTTCTATTAAAATCCCGACTCTGTCGTTTTTTCAACATTAAAGTATGCGTGCCAGCGGAATCGGAGTCCCGTGATATGTCTATTGGTCGAATCTCTTTTTTAACAGTATTCGCTACCCTCATTCTGTCTTCTCATTCACTGCCGGCGGCTGATGCACCCTCGGTTGAACTCGCGTTGACGTTCAAACCGATTCAGGCGGATATCGAAATCGAAAGCCCCGATAAAGCCGACTACGGTCGCTGCAAAGTCGAAGTCGAGCAGGGTAAAAACACTTCTGGCTGGATCGTCTACGGACCGAACGGACAGGTTCTCAGACGCTTCGTCGACACCAATGGTGACAATGTGGTCGATCAATGGCGATATTACAATCGCGGCCTGGAAGTCTATCGCGATATCGATTCCAACAATAACAATAAAGTTGATGGCTCGCGCTGGATGAATCTCGCCGGCACCCGCTGGGGAATTGACCGCGACGAAGACGGTGTGATCGATGAATGGAAAATGATTTCCGCGGAAGAAGTCACACGCGTCGCCATGAATGCACTGGCAAAGAATGACACCAAAGCATTCAAAACACTGATGATCACGGAAGCGGAACTGACTGACGCCGGAATTCAGAATCCTTTCGCCGACAAGATCCGTGATTCAGTAAACAACGCCCCCAAAGATATCACGGCGATGCTTTCGAAGACAAAAATGATTACACCGGACACCGTCTGGGTTCGCTTTGATGGATCGATGCCGGGCTTGATTCCTGCAGACGAAATCAAAACCAACAAAGATCTGCACGTTTTTGAAAATGTCATGGCCATTGTGGATACCAAAGGGAAAAGTGGTCTGATCCAGTTTGGTGAGTTGATTCGTGTGGGAAATGCCTGGCGACTGACACAGGTACCACTCCCCATCGAAGGCGATTCCATCCAGGTAACCGAAGGCGGAATTCTGATGCAGCCCGTCGCCGGAACCAACACACTACCCACTAATACCACAGTGGGACTGTCTAAAGAGATGCAGGCACTGCTGGATGAACTGCAGAAACTGGATCAGAACGCTCCCGCTCCGGATCAGGGCCCGCAGGCAATCGCCCGCTATAATACCGAACGGGTTGCGATTATCGAAAAGCTGATCGCTGCTGCCAAGAATGAAGATGACCGCTCTCAGTGGACTCGACAAATGGTCGACGGTCTGGCGGCCGCCGTGCAGACAGTCGGATATAAAGATGGTCTCAAACAACTGCAGGCCATTCGAGATCAGGTTCAGAAAAAATCGCAGGATCAGGATCTGATTGCTTATGTGACTTATCGTACTTTACTGGCTGACTACAGTTCGCAGTTGCAGTCAACACAAAGCGAACAACTTCGCGATGTGCAGACCTGGTGGCTGGGGCAGCTGGAAGACTTCATCAAGAAATATCCCAACTCTGATGATGCTGCCGAAGCAATGCTGCAGCTGGCAGTCACACAGGAATTCAGCGGAAAAGTCGCCGAATCGAAAAAGTGGTACACCAAACTGGTGGAAAGCCATGCCAATTCCGAAGCAGGCACCCGTGGTGCGGGCGCTCTGCGACGCATGAATCTGTCTGGTAATGAGCTGGAACTGGCAGGGAATTCATTGGCCGGTGGCAAAATCGATGCGAAGCAGTTTCGCGGTAAAGCATTGCTGGTGATTTTCTGGTCGAGCTGGTGTAAACCCTGTACTGAAGACCTGCCGCAAATCCAGGAGCTGTATAATAAATACCACAGTCAGGGATTTGACGTGCTGGGAATCAACCTGGATGCGACTCCCGAACAGGCAGAAGCCTACATCAAGCAACACAAGATCGTCTGGTCTCATATCCATGAAGAAGGCGGTCTGGAAAGTGCGCCTGCACGTGACTTCGGCGTGATCTCACTGCCGACGATG
>JAGQQP010000753.1 GCA_020426085.1 Planctomycetaceae bacterium
ATGTGACACGAAACGCAAATTCGTTCGATAAGAATTCAAGTCTGGTATTCCCCAGCATAAATCAATCGCTTCACAGTTTTCCTATGATATCCGGCATCTCAGGTATTGTCTAAGTTCAGCTGTCCTGATCCCGAAAACATCACGCAATAGATTTGCTGAATTGATCAATATCGTCCGACTCCGCAAACAAGCAGTTTTCAGATAGTCGCTTCCGTAAGAAACCGTATCTTGAACTGAAACTGGCAATGCGGTAAGTTGACCTTTTCTGATCCTGATTCTTCAAGACTCGCATAAGCTGGACACGATCCGCTTTTGCAGGGAACATTCAATGGACGTCGCCACAATTGCGGTACTGATTCATATTTCGATTGAAATTCTGGTCATCATGCGCGTCATTTTAAGGCCGCACCGTCAACCAGCATCGCGATTGGCCTGGATCGTTGTCGTCGTCACACTGCCTGTACTGGGTATCCTCGCCTATCTGCTGCTGGGGGAAGTCAATGACCGCTGGTCGAAGATCATGTTCCCACTGTTGTACCTGGGAATGGTGCTCTGTTTTCAAGGAGTCCTGCAGCGTACTACTCGACAACCGGCGCGGACCTGGATGTTTACCCTGATGCTGGCGACCGTCCCTTCGATGGTCCCCTGGGAATACGGTTTTTTATCAGGACAGGGGGATGGCCCCGTCTCCTGTTTTCATACGATGACACTGCTCTATCTCTGGAGTTTTCTTTCTGAATTAAAAAGAACAGAACCCGATCCTGCAGTACTTAAAACACTGCCTCTGGTCGCGGGAATGTCGGCGGGAATGACGGTCTTTACCAAAGACGAGGGCATTGCGTTTTTCCTGATCGACCTGATTGCGTTCACAATGATCAGCCTGTTTTATTTCCGTGACAGACTGTTATCGATGGCGTTGACTGCAGTCAAATTCGGTCTGACTACACTGCTGTTGATTACTCCCTGGCTGCTCTATCGGAAACATCTGCCTGCCACCACGGAGATGACGTATTTCAGCAGAATGCAGATCACGAATCTGACCGAGGGGGTGGCGGCTCTGCAGTGGGCGGTCACCCATCTGCTGGAATGCATGTTTCTGGAAGCGTGGCGATGGGGACTGCAATGGTGGGCATTATTGATTTCCCTGTTTGCGTTTCCCGCCAGAGCTTTCCGACCTCAACAGCTGTTTCTACTGCTCAATCTGGCTGGCGCGCTTACAGCTTTGATCATCGCCGGCATGATTGCACCGACACCGGTCCAGGAGCATATTGGCGGCTCCAGTCTGCGATTTCTGCTGCAGATTTCGGGAGGAGCAATGCTGTTTATCGCCGGACAATGGCTGGACGATTCCGAGTAACTGGATGTGATCTGAATCATCTCAGCCAGAACAGTTCTTACGATACCAGCGATACAGCTGTCGAAATGGAGGAGTGAACTGACTCTCATCTTCTGACAGCAGCTGATCAATGTGACTGAGTTCAAAAAACTCGCCTCGTTCAATTTCCACAGGATCAAAGGTAAACGGGCCGTCAGAAACAGTTCGAAACAACACGGTATGCTCAAAGGCGTTGTCCGGGGTACCCGGGAATTTCTCCAGCCTTTCGAGTGGTGTAACGATGCCGATCTCTTCCTGCATTTCCCGCTGCGCCGATTCGAGATAGTCTTCCCCGGCACTCAGATGCCCGGAGGCAGATGAGGTATAGCAGTGCGGATACTCGTCTTTGGTGGCAGAGCGGAACTGGAGCAGTAATTTTCCTCGGGAATTGAACACGAAGACATTCGCCGCTCGGTGCAGCAGTTTGCGGGCATGAACGACCGAGCGGGGGAGCTGTTCCAGAACGCGATCCTGCTCATCGACGACATCAAACAGTTCCTCGGATTGCATAAGAATCTGATTTCTGGAAGAGAGAGTGCAATTCGACAACCCCTGTAACAGGTAGTCATCTTAGTGAATCCCACGATTCAGTACGGGCGCGCAGGCGACAACAGATTTGAGTATAATCTATCGGTCTAGCCAGAGCAAAACAGCAGAACTAAATCGAGTTCTCGGAGAAATAGCTTTCTTCGAAACTTTCCTGCCCTTCGCCGTCATAATAGCTGACGACGTAATTGGCCATGCCGATGGTCAGGATGTCACCCGGGTAAAGGGGCGCTTCATGGACGACAGCGGAATTCACAATGGTCCCATTGGTAGATTCGAGATCGCGGACTCGGACGGCGTTATTGAGGAACGTCAATTCGCACTGCTGTCGACTGAGCATCGGATCGAGAATCCGCAATTCACAGCTGTTGCTTCTACCCAGTACGACCGG
>JAGQQP010000754.1 GCA_020426085.1 Planctomycetaceae bacterium
CTGGATTCGGCACAGCAGCAGATCCTGACTGAAGTCGATATCCAGGTCGTTGACCTGTCAGGAGACACTCTGGGCCGCGCCGTGCCCGGTACAATTTATATCGACGTCAACGCCGCCGGTTACGGCTGGTTTGTGGATGCGACTCCTTTCGCCAACGAGGAGTTCTCATCATCCAGCGAACTCTCATTGATTGCACTACCCGACAGTGAAGCCGCGGGGCACGTGGATCTGTGGACGGTTATCCTGCACGAACTGGGACACCTGCTGGGTTACGATCACTCTGACGAAGGAGCCATGCAGGCAAGCCTGGCTCCCGGCGAACGTCGTCTGCTGGACTGGGAAGACAGTGTTGACCTGTTTTTCATGGAATTTCCCAATGATTCGCCAGCAAATTCCTTCTAAGTGGTCCTGTATTCCTTCTGATTCGTGAAACTGATGTCAAGATGGACAAAATACGTTTGTGTCCTCTCTGATCATTGGTAGTATACAATTTACTTGACACGAAATATTCAAGTGTCACTTCATCCAGTTTAGATTGCTTTAACTCACTCACCAAACTCTACCCCTTCCTGTCAGTAGTGATGACACGACTGCCATTCGGAACCGAGTCCCAACAATACAATCGGATCACGCTCATCCATGTTAGTACAACAGTGGCTTACTTCGTTGCAGAACCAGCTTCGTATGCGCTCGGCTCGTCCTCGCCGAGGACGTCATGCCCGGAAGCAAATTCTGAAAACTCCATCAACACAGTCGCTGGTTTCGCGAAATGTCATTGAAACGCTGGAAGACCGCACGCTGCTGACCGCGTTCATCGTTCAGAATACAGACGACTCCGGCGCAGGTAGTCTCCGCGATGCCATCGCACAGGCCAATTTGAATGCCGGCGCGGATACGATTACCTTCGACGCATCTCTGGCCAGTCAGACGATTGTGCTGAGCGATGAAATATTGATTTCTGATGGCGTCACCATTCTCGGTTTGGGGGCAGATCAGCTTACGTTGGATGGGAATGGGAACAGTCGGATATTCAATATTGATGACTCTTTCGAGGAGACAGAAATCGTTGTCGAATTGAGTGGCCTGACTCTGACAAACGGATTCGCAATCGATGGTGGCGCGATTGTCAATTATGAAGACCTTACAATCACGGACAGTATTGTGTCTGGAAATCATGCATCGAATAGCTTATTTCAAGCAGGCGGTGGCGTTTATAGTGCGGCTGGCTCCCTGGCAGTCACAGGTTCTTATTTCACTGAAAATTCAGGGTATAGAGGAGGAGGGATTGCTACTGTCAACACGATGCTGACGGTGACGCAGAGCACGTTTTTCGCTAATACAGCACAGGAAGGCGGAGGCATATCTTTTGAGTCACCCTATCAGAATGACATCTATATCGCGTCTGTAAGAAGCTGCAGTTTCTTACAGAATAATGTTACTGGTGACGGTGCAGGAATTCTCTTCGAGCATGGTCAGGCATCTGTTTCAAACAGTATTTTTACTGACAATATTTCCGACAGAGTTGGAGGAGGGATTGCAAACTGCTGGACTACCTTGTTTGTAGAGAACAGTGCATTTCATCAGAACTACGCCAGAGTATATGGTGGCGGAATCAGTAATGGTGGAATATTTTCTTCAGAGGGAGGAGGAGACCTCACTCTTCTCAGTAGCACACTTTCAGAAAACAGTACCGTTAATAATGGTGGTGGATATTACTCTAATTACGGGCTGACCAGGATTTTCAACAGCACGCTTTCAGGTAACAGTACGCTTCATACAGGGGGAGGGATCAATGTTGGCAGGCCAATCGGTGTGGATACGTACTCTGCTCCCAATGTCGAAGGACCTGCAGAACTGGAAATATTCAACTCCACAATCACAGGAAATACAGCCGACCATAGATCCGGGATTTACACGATATATCAGATTGAGGTTACGAATAGTATCATAGCAGGAAATCCAGCAGACGAATCTAAACCACAAAACTCAGACAAAATTACTGCTCACAACAGCATTATCCAGGACAGTATCGAGGGCCTGCTCGACCCCGTCCTGAGAGACAACGGCGGTCCTGTGAAAACACATGCCCTGTTGACCGGCAGTGCCGCCATTGATGCCGGAGATAATACAGCAGTCAGTGCAGCGGGACTCGATTTTGATCAGCGGGGTGATGGCTTTGATCGTATCGTCGGTGGAACGGTCGACATAGGTGCCTACGAATCTCAGGTCAATCATACCCAGGTCGACCTCCGCATCGTCAGTTCTAAGACCTCTACCGGTTTGAATGGTGAAGTCAGCTCT
>JAGQQP010000755.1 GCA_020426085.1 Planctomycetaceae bacterium
CCCTTGAGTAACCTGTACGTCTCCATGCTGGATCGGGCCGGAGCCCCGGTCGAGTCATTTGGCGACAGCACAGGTCGCCTGTCTATCATTGATTCCTGATACAGGATAAAATTTCGACTGCAATCTTATTCAGGCTGCTGACCGCATCAGATGAGCAGCCTGATTGCATTTGAGATTCATATAGACACAGTTTTCTATCTGACCTACCATGCCCGGCAATCAGCGTCTGCTTTACTGTACTTACCCTCTCCTGAACGTGCACCTGGTATGGAAACCTCACTGCATCGTCAATTGAAATCATTCTATGCACCGAACAGCGAGTGTGAAGAAATCACGCTGGGTTCCTACCGGATTGATGCCATTGACGGCGACCGACTGATTGAAATTCAGCATGGCTCCCTGGGAGCAATTCGCGACAAGGTCCGCTGCCTGCTGGAAGACTATGATGTGCACGTCGTTAAGCCAATCGCGATCCGAAAATATCTGATCAAACGTCAGAAGAAGAATGGCGAGCCGATTTCCGCCCGCTTCAGTCCCCGTCGTGGTTCGGTGTTTGATCTGTTTGAGGACATGGTACATTTCTCCAATGTATTCCCGCATCCACGCCTGACGCTGGAAGTCGCATTGACAATCCAGGAGGAACACCGGATCGCACGCAAGCCCCGTCGCTGGAAAGGGAAAGACTACCGGGTGACCGATCGAGTTCTGCGATCCGTCGAGGAACAGATTGAACTCAACACAGCGGCTGACCTGCTCAAGCTCATCCCGGGAAAGCTCCCTGCTCCCTTTCAGACCAAAGATCTGGCCAAAGCAGCTGGTATCCCCCGCTGGCTGGCACAGAAGATGGCCTACTGCCTGCGTAATACCGGCGCAATCAAACTGGTCGGGAAAGAAAAGAACGCATTGCTGTATGAAGTTGAAGAGGAGAATCAGGCGGCCGCCTGAGAGAAAAAGGGAAACTCCCGAAATAGAAAATTGTGAGCTTCAATCACAATAAATTTGACTACCAACCAACTTACTCATAATCCGTACAGAGCCATCAAGTCCTAGGCTGCCGCTGACACTTACTGGCCATTATTCTCGGCAGTCAAAACAACCCAAGTCGCCATCCGTATTGGCACAAGCGGTGATTTCGGGAGTTTCCTCATTTAAGTTCTACAGCGTTCCGAAATGAAATCTGTTTCAAACCAGAATCAAACAGATCCGCGCAATCAGGATGCAAAGTGTCCACAGATAATTACGATCGGGGACCGAATACCGGGTGTAACAACGATCTCATTGCGAAAAGTGGTTTCAACATCGTTGATGGTATTGATTCAGTTCACTTTAAAGAACCAATCTTGCCACGATGTTGTCTATTCAGGTTGTGACTGGAAACAGTCCAAGTCGGAATGGCAAAAGTTAAATTCAAAAACACGCTGAAACGCTGAAGCCAAACGGGCTGGATCAAATGAAATCCAGTTCAAATCACTTCAACGAACCAGAGCTAATTCTCAGATTAACTTTTCCAGGCTGAGAGTCAACATAGATGCCACGAAAAAGCGCACGAAAAAAAAATTCGTTTTTTTCAGCGGTGATAACTTACCGAACATTGACTTTCGCATTGAAAATGCAGTCAGAAAAATCAGCAATTATTTGAGTGTCTTCAGCCAAAAACAAGTGCGGCCCCAGAGCCTTTTCCGGCATTTTATACAGCGTTTTTACAGCACGCCTTTGGAGGAAGGGACTCCCTGTTGACGTGGATCAATGGTAACCGCCTGCCGAAGCGCCCGCGCCGTTCCTTTAAACAGTCCCTCTGAAATATGGTGACTGTTACTGCCGTGATGGAGAACCTGATGCAGGTTTAACAAACCGTTCGAGGCAAACGCCTGCCAGAATTCCCGCACGAGTTCCGTATCGAACTGGCCAATTTTTTCGGTAGGAAACTGAACGTCAAACACAAACCAGGAGCGACCGCTCAAGTCCAGTGCCGTCGTGACCAGCGTCTCTTCCATAGGGAGTGTGATGGAGCCGTAGCGGGTGATTCCTTTTTTATCTCCCACCGCTTCACAGAGTGTTTTTCCCAGACAGATGCCAACGTCTTCCACTGTGTGGTGATAGTCGACCTCCAGATCGCCTTTGGCTTTGACCGTTAAATCAAACAGAGCATGACGTGCCAGCAGAGTCAGCATGTGGTCAAAGAAACCGACGCCGGTCTGAATATCCGACTGGCCACTGCCATCCAGTTCCAGCGACAACTCAATCTGCGTTTCTGCGGTATCACGTTTAATCGATGCTTTACGGCTCATTTCAGAGAACT
>JAGQQP010000756.1 GCA_020426085.1 Planctomycetaceae bacterium
CAGAGAGGGTGAGGAAGGCGAATTTCACCCCGCAGCAGAAGTGAGCGATCTCTTCACCGGATCGGGGTCCTCCGCCTGGGATGAGTTTGAAACAGGATCGCAAACTGATACTCCCTCCCCTCCCAAAAACAGCAAGACGTCCCTGATTATCATACTGGCCGTGGTCGGCGTGGGGGGAATCTTTGTCGTGGGAATCCTGCTCGCATTACTCCTGCCGGCGGTGCAACAGGCGCGGGAAGCAGCCCGTCGATCGCACTCAAAAAATAATCTCAAGCAGATCGGGCTGGCGTTGCACAACTACCATGAAACACATGGAATTTTACCGCCGGGTGGAACCTTAACGATTGACGGCGCGCCTTCGCAAAGCTGGGAAACGTTTATTCTCCCTTTCATGGGTGAAGCGCCCCTCTACAATAAGATCGACTTCGACTATGCCTGGAACAGTCCTGCCAACCAGGGCATCTTTACAAACGAGATGCCCTTCTACCTGAACCCGAATATTGAGGAAAAGGTCTCCCCGGAAGGATTGCCACTCTCCCATTACGTGGGAAATGAGTTGTTGATGAGCCCCAATCATGGAGACAGATTTCGTCAGGTCAAAGATGGTCTGGCCTATACGATCATGGCCTTTGAAGTGGGAGAAAACTTCAAGCCCTGGGGAGATCCCACTAATTTCGCTGACCCTGCGGACCGCATCGGTCCTCCCAACCGGCCTTCGACCACAGGAGGGAACCAGGTCCTGATGGGAGATGGCAGCATCCGTTTTGTGTCAGAGAATATTGATCCCGCCATACTGAAAGCATTGAGTACCCCAGACGGAGGCGAACGAATCGATGGTTTCTAATTCCGAACAGCCTCTGGTCCATTCAACAGAACCCGACAACTTCAAACCATCTGCCAGCACGCTGTTCGTCAACCTGGCGGGTTGTCTGTTTGCCGTCGCTCTACTGGCGTTTCTATTCATTCCTGTCGTCGAAAAGATGAAAATCCAGAAACGCAATCGCACCCGTCAATGGGTTTCAAAAAGCAACATGAAACAACTGGGATTGGCTTTGTGGAACTTTCAGAAAGAGCACCAGACGTTCCCTCCCGGCGCTACGTTCACCAAAGCAGGAACGCCTCTGCACAGCTGGCAGACCCGGATTCTCCCCTTTGTCGATCAGGAACAACTGTATCAGCAGATCGATTTAGAGAAACCCTGGAACGATCCGGCAAATCAACAGCACTTTCAGCGAATCGTAAGGTGTTATGTCGTTCCCTGGAGTGATGAACTGTTCTCGACTGAGGAATACGCGCTATCTCATTTTGTAGGAAACGAGCTGCTGCTGACAAAGAATCAGGGGATCCCCCTCAGCCAGATCACCGATGGAGCCTCAAACACGATTTCGGCGGTCGATCGAGGCGATCACTTCAAAGCCTGGGGAGATCCGGCGAACATTGCCAGACCCGCCGATATTATTGGTCCCGACAAGAAAACACTGTTGCCCGGCGGTAACCTCATCCTCTTCAGTGACGGTCGCGTTCAATTCGTCTCAAATAAAATCGACTCGCAAATCCTGAAAGACCTCAGCACCCCCGATGGGGGAGAAGCAAAATGTGAATTCTAATTTCGCATCTGATTTTCCATACGAAAAAGAGACAAAAACAATGCCTGACTGCGCTCAGAGTTCTGAAGAAGACTTCAATCGCTCCAATCCACCACGACAGAAAATGAGTATCTCCCGTTTTGTGATCCTAATGTTGATTGTCGTGGTTGCCTTGTATAGCCTCGCTGTTCTCACCACCTTCATCAGAACCGGAACCCGTGAAGCGCACAATGCAACTCAACGTGAAAAAATAAAACAAAACCTGAAACAAATTGGAATCGCGCTGCAGAACTACCATGCTCAAGAAGCAGAGCAGAAACGGCACATTCAAATCAATGAGCCTTTGCAGGAACAAGTTGCCCCCAGGAGTGACTGATGAACCCAGGACTGGATAAACCGGACAGCCATAATGCACAACAGAGTTCGTTTCTGTATTACACGGCTCTCACAGGGGGGATCCTCCTGCTGGGACTCATCATTGTCCCTGCTGTCCTCCCTCCGGTTGAGCAGTCGAGAGATGCGGCAAGGCGGAGTACATCAAAAAACAATCTGAAACAGATCGGACTGGCAATCCACCTTTATGATGACCGTCATGATCTGCTCCCCGCCGGTTCGATTGAAAGAGCAGCAGGTCAACCCGGTCACAGCTGGCTGACTGCCATTCTGCCGTATATCGGCGAGGAACCACTTTATCGGCAGATTGATTTCAACA
>JAGQQP010000757.1 GCA_020426085.1 Planctomycetaceae bacterium
TCGCTGACTCCCATCCGCTATGGTAAGAACAAACCCGTGAAAAAAGGCCAGTTCGTCATCGCTCTGGGAAACCCTTATGCCATCGCCCGCGATGGTTCACCCAGTGCCAGCTGGGGCATCATCAGTAATTTTCATCGTTACCCGGTTCCCATCTTCAAGCATTTTTTGAACCAGGAAATTGCCAAGGAAGAAACCCTGCACCATTTTGGCACCCTGCTGCAGGTCGACACTCATCTGGACCTGGGTACCAGCGGAGGCGCTTTGCTGGATCTGGAAGGCAACCTGATTGGCGTCACAACCGCGCTGGCGGCTCTCGAGGGATATGAAAAGTCGGTGGGCTATGCAATTCCCATTGATCAATCGACCTTGAGAATCATCGACAGTCTGGCAGCAGGTCTCGAAGCCGAATATGGTTTCCTGGGCATCGAACCTGGTACGCTGGATCGGGGTCAGGTACGTAGCACCTTTCCGGGAGCCGTGGGGCTGGATGCCCCCTTTTACGTGGAAGCTTCCCGGGTCAAACAGCACTCCCCTGCACAACTGGCGGGAATGCTGCCTCACGACCTGATCCTGTCTGTGAATGGTCAGAAGTTGACGCATGATCTGGATCTGATGCGTGAAGTTGGTAAAGCTGGTGCAGGAAATGAGATAAAGGTTCAAATATTGAGAGGAAAAAAACCGCGTGAGTTGACTCTGAACGTGAAACTGGGAAAATGGCCCGTAGCGGATGATGAAGGGATTGTACAAACCCGCTATCGCCATCCTCTCTGGCGCGGACTTAGAGTCGATTATCCCACTGCTCGCCGGAAATATACATTCAGTCCGTTCAGTTATCCACCTGCTGTCGTCGTAACTCACGTTGCTCCGGACAGCCCTGCTCAAGAGGCTGGGCTCAAGGAAGGTGCCTTTATCAGCCAGATTAATGGACAGGCGGTTCAAACGCCGGATTCGTTCTATCAGGAAGCACAAAAAGTCAACAATTCACCGGTAACATTACTATATCTGGATGGCCAAAAGCTGATCCTTCCCCCAGCAAGCAATAAGAAACAATGAAAACAGACGAACTTCGCGAGAGTTATCTTTCCTTCTTTGAAGAAAAAGGCTGTGTCAAACGCCCCTCTGATGTGCTGGTCCCACGTGATGACCGCACCGTGCTTTTTACTCCCGCAGGAATGAACCAGTTCAAGGATCAGTTTCTGGGAGTGGGTAAACTGGAATTCACCCGCGCCACAACCTGCCAGATGTGTCTGCGAACCGGTGACATCCAGAATGTTGGCGTCACCGCCTATCACCATACGTTCTTCGAAATGCTGGGCAACTTCTCATTCGGTGATTACTTCAAACGCGAAGCCATCCACTGGGCCTGGGAATATCTGACCGATAAAAAATATCTGGGACTCGACCCCAACCTGCTCTCCGTCACCGTCTACCTGGACGACGACGAAGCCTACAACATCTGGCACGATGAAATCAAACTGCCTGCCAACCGTATCAGCCGTGAAAACGAACACGAAAACTTCTGGCCCGCCGGTGCACCTTCTGACGGTCCCGATGGAGTTTGTGGCCCGTGCAGTGAAATCTTCTATCATCCCAACGGCGGTAAAGACAACGTCGAAATCTGGAACCTCGTTTTCACTCAGTTCAACCGGGTGGGAGAGCCCCCCAATAACCTCAAGCCACTCCCCAAAAAGAATATCGATACCGGCATGGGACTGGAGCGGACCGCTTCGGTACTCCAGGGCGTCCGCAGCAACTTTGAGATCGACACTCTCAAGCGACTCTGTCTGGCAGCCGGCGATGTCGTGGGCACCGGTTACGATTTTGATTCCGCATCAGGCAGACCGATCCGCCGTATCTCGGACCATGTGCGAGCCATCACATTCAGTATTCATGAAGGCGTGAATCCAGGCAGAGAAAAAGAGAGCTATGTCGTCCGGCAGTTACTCCGCCGCGCCCTGCTGGAAGGATATCTGCTCGGTAAACACGAACCGTTCCTGCATCAGCTGGTACCGGCGGTTGTTGAGATTATGAAAACTCCCTACCCCGACATCGCCAAAACGGTTGAAAACGTGCAAAGCACTATCAAAGAAGAGGAAGAGCAGTTCCTGGGCGTAATCGAAAAAGGACTCTCCCGTTTTGAAGGCTTTCTGAAATCAGCAGAACAGGCAGGTAGTTCGGTCATCTCCGGTGAAGACGCGTTCGACCTGCACCAGACCGATGGTTTTCTGATCGAACTGACGGAAGCGCTCGCTGCCAAGAACAACATGTCGGTGAACCGGACCGAGTTCAATAAT
>JAGQQP010000075.1 GCA_020426085.1 Planctomycetaceae bacterium
TCGATACCGCCGGAAAGGCCCAGTACCGCGCCTTTTTTTCTCATCGTTTTACGGACGGTTTCCTGCATCCAGTTGACAATGCGATCTGTTTCTGCGGCACAGTCCAGGTTGAGTAATTCCGGTTTGAAGAATCTGGTTTGTGTAATCATCGTTTTTTCATCCTCTTGAGTTTTGCTGCTCACAATTTGTGCGATCTGTATTGATTCAGTCATGTTTGAGTTTTGATTCAGGGGAGAACCAGTTGTTTCTTATCGACTTTCCCATTGGGAGATTTTGGTAGTTCATCCCGAAACTCGACCTTCTGGGGAACCATGAAATCTTCCAGGTTTTTCCGGCAATAGGCGAGTACTTCTTTCTCCGTCAGTTCCTGATCCGGCATCAGAGTGACGATGGCACGAATCGACTGGCCGAGAACCGGATCGGGGTCACCCACAATGGCTGCTTCCGAAATTGCCGGGTGTGCGAACAGGACATTTTCGACTTCTTTGGGGCTGACTTTCTCTCCCCGGCTTTTGATGATGTCATCTCGTCGACCGACGAAGTACAGATAACCTTCCGTGTCCATTCGGAACAGGTCGCCGGTGTAGAGGTACATCTCTCCCGGAAGTTCGCCCGGCTTTAATCGTTCTGCTGTGCGCTCCGGTGCTTCCCAGTACCCGAGCATGACATTGGCACCACGGACGACCAGTTCGCCCGTCTGTTCGGCCGGCAGGCGGAGTCCTTCATCATCCACGATGAAGACTTCCGAGTCGGGCATGGCAATCCCGACTGATCCGGTTCTGATATCGACCTGGTCCAGAGGGAGGTAGGAAACGCGTTTACATTCCGTCAAACCATACATCGAGAAAATCTGGACGTGTGGCAGTCGCTTGCGGAAGGTGAGAATATGTTCTGTGGGTAAGGCGGCTCCCGTATTGGTGATGTAACGCAGTCTGGAAAAATCGTACTTCGAGAGATCCATCTTAAGCAGGATCGCCGACATGGTTGGGACCAGCGGAAAACCAGTGACCTGTTCGTCGATGATTTTCTGTAACACTGCATGGGGATACGTAAATGATTTTTCGAGGACCAGAGTGGCTCCTACGCGGAATGCCATCAGTAACTGGTACAGGCCATAATCGAACGAGAGAGGCAGGACATTTAAGATAATGTCTGAAGGCTCATTCATCAGATAGGTCGTAATAGATCGGGCGGCGGAGGTCATGTTCAAGTGAGTGAGCATGACTCCTTTCGGATTTCCCGTCGAACCTGATGTGTAGACCAGTGCCGCCAGATCGATACTGATGGTTTTAATCGCCGGTGGTGTCAGCTGATCTGCGTATTGATCCTGCAACTGATCCCATGATTCAAATCGCAGGAGTTGCCATTCGGTACTTTCCGGCTGGTCGCAGCTTGAACCAGTCGCGATGACGGTTTTCAAGTGAGGCAGCAGAGCAGCATGTTCCAGGATCAGATCCTGCTTTCTGTCCGGAATGATCAGTGCGGTGGCTCTGCAGTTATTCAGGACATAAGTCAGTATATCAATCTTTGTGGTGGGGTTGACCATCACAAAGACGCCTCCCGCTTTTAAAACAGCGAAGATGGCGACTGTTGCTTCCAGAGAATTTTCGAGATGAATCGCAACGCGATCACCTCGTTCCAGACCCCGCTGGAGCAGTGCCTGTGCCAGGCGATTACTCTGTATTTCGAGTTCCTGATAGGTATAGCGTTCATTACCAACGACTAAAGCAACTTTATCGGGATACTCGCGCGCACTGTTTTCTAAAAATGATTGCAGCAACAAGGGCCTGCTCCTCTGGAAATTAAGCCAGTTCTTTGAGTTTGGATTCAATAAAAGCAATCAGTCGATCAATGGAGTCCAGATTTTCCGGGATCAGTTCATCATCATCCACTGCGACGGAATAGTGATCTTCAATAAAAGCGACCAGTTCCAGCACGCCAGTAGAATCAATGATGCCGGTTTCCAGGAATGAGTCGTCATTGTGAAGTGAAGCCGGATCTTCGCCAAACAGGAAGTTTTCCGCGACAAAGTTTCGCACATCATTTTGGATTGAGTTCATATCGTTACCTTTGATTATTTCTGTTTTAAGTAAATCTAAAGACTGTTGTAATTACGCAAGTGATGTTTCACTTGTCTGGCGGGTATGATTTGGAGTAACGGTCTGGCCGTGGATCATTTGTTCGACCAGTAGCTGTGTTGAGAGAATTCCGACCAGGGCCATATTGTCGCGTGTTCCGATAGCACGGCCCTGCTCAATCTTTTTGACAAGACGCTGAACTGAATCTGGCTGGAACAGACCATTTTCCTGGAGTTTCTCTGCTGACAGCAGATGGCTCACATATTCAAAGCGGGAAGACTGTTTCTCTGTATCAATAAAACTGTGTGCATCCGGGGCGCGGTAAGGTTGCTTGGGTCGTTTGCGAATGCTGTCGGGAATCAGATCCCGCATGGCGTATTTCAGCAGATATTTTTCATTCAAGCCGTTCATTTTGAATCGAACGGGGACGCGTGATGCGAATTCTACAACGCGATAATCCAGGAACGGGAAACGGCCTTCAATCGAATTGCCCATCGCCATGCGGTCTCCCTGAGAAGAGAGGATATAACCCGGCATCAGATTGATTGCTTCCAGATATTGAGCCTGACAGAACGAAGGCCATTCGGAGAATTTCCCTGGCAGCTGGCTTTCAAAATCGGCAAAGGGATCCTGGTTAACGAGTTGCTGTTTGACATCGTTACTGAAAAACGTTTTCAGTTTAGCTGTCAGGTCCCAGCGGGGCAGGTGTGAGAAGAACGGGCTGTCGATCTCATCCTGACGGATTTTGAAAAAGGCTTTGAGATAAGCGGGGGACTGTGCCTGCAGATTTTTCATGTAAGGGTAGAGTCGTTTCAGCAGCAGCGGCCTGATTGCTGAATCGGGTTGACGGCTCCAGAAGCGGCGGATTTTCGTCTCTTTGAAAATATCGTAACCGCCCAGGACTTCATCGGCGCCTTCACCGGTCATCACGACTTTGAACTGACTGTCCCGGACGAGTTTTGAGAGCAGATACATGGGAGCGGGAGCAGTTCGCAGTACCGGCTTTTCTGTGTGTTGAATGACGGTCGGGAAAACTCTTCCGATATCTTCGTAAGAGCAGCAGACCGTCTGGTGATCGGTTCCCAGTTCGCGGATCATCTCCTGCTGATAGCTGCTTTCGTCATAATCTTTATCGTTGAAATTGACAGAAAATGTATTCAGGGGAGCGTTCGTATAATTACGGATGATGGCTGCGGTGACTGAGGAATCGAGTCCGCCACTGAGGTAGGCACCAACGGAGACATCGG
The DNA here is from genome assembly GCA_020426085.1 of Planctomycetaceae bacterium. GTDB lineage: Bacteria > Planctomycetota > Planctomycetia > Planctomycetales > Planctomycetaceae > Gimesia. The sequence continues at coordinate 3,326 of JAGQQP010000075.1, forward strand.
CGCGTAATCGCAACTGGGTCGCGTTGATTAACAGGGCCCGTAATTCTTCTGCCCAGTCATCCAGTGAACGGCTTTCTTCATTGGGCTGGTAGTCGAGATGCCAGTATTGCCAGATTTTGACCTGGCCATTTTTCACTATCATCGAATGTGCGGGAGGCAGTTCTTTGATACCGGAAAAAAAAGTGCGAGGAGGCAGGGGGGACCAGAACGTAAACAGCTCATTTAACGCTGTCAGATCAACTTCCCGTTTCACATCAGGCAATGCAAATAGTGCTTTGACTTCAGAGGCAAAACAAAATCGACCCTGGGTCTGTGTATAAACCAGCGGACGGATTCCCATGCGATCACGGGACAGGAAAACCTCCTGGCGTTTACGGTCGTGAATAGCAAACGCCCATTGCCCGTTAAAGTGCTGGACACATTCCGGGCCGTATTCTGCATACATGTGCAGAATGACTTCGGTATCGGAATGGGTGCGAAACTCGTAGCCTTTACTTTTAAGCAGGGCACGCAATTCGATATGATTGAAAATCTCGCCATTGAATGTGACGGTCAACTGGCCATCGGGAGTCTGCATTGGTTGCAGCCCGCCGGCAAGGTCCACAATACTCAATCGACTGTGTGCAAAACCGACAGGTCCATTTGTCGAGATTCCTGACGCATCGGGTCCCCGATGGTTCAGAGTTTCAATCATGGCCTGTAATTCAGACTGTTTGACCGGAGCCTGGTCAGTGCGAATGATGCCTGCAATTCCACACATAGATGTGCCAGTACGCTAATGAGAATGATCATATCCGTCGTTACGCAAGTAAAGACTCTTACAGAAGGAATCTAGGTCACACGGTTATCGAGTCAAACTGGAAGTCACTGAGCGTCGCAATGTTTAAAAAAAACAACCGCTCAACTCGCCCTGGAATGCATAATCGCTATGAGTGATGTAATCGGATCACCGAGACAGGATAAGCCGTTTGACTCTTTTGTTTTGCGGACTATGCTTATTTTGCATATTGCATTTCGGGCCGCATTTTCTAACAGACACATCAGATTCATCTGGAACTCCTGAAATCAGATGACCCTTTCAATACTAATTCAGCGCAGAAAATTGATTGTGAACCGAATATGTCAACGAATGACTCCGAAACTGTGGCAGTGAATACGAAAGCTGAGAACAGTGACTCCGGAAAATCGAGTCGTACTGCTTCGAATGCGGTCAATACGGAAGAACTGCTCGCATCACTCAGCATGTTGAATCTCAGTTCCAATGAGAGTTCCAGCGATTCAGAGAGCGAAAACGAAGGTAGTATCGTTGCTGCGCACTTACCCCTGACAAAGGGGGTGAGTGAACCCATGCGAGTCATCGGAAAAGATCAGCATCTCAGCCAGTTGTTTAACCGGGTTCAGTCCCTTTTGAAAGGGGACAGTGAGGAGACGGAAGGTCAGTTTATTCCGCATTGTCCGGAAACTCTGGAAGAGACCGGATTAACCCAGGATGAAATTGAACGCCTGATCCTGAAGTTCCTGCTTGCGAAAGGTACACAGACTGGCCGACAGATCTGTAAACAGATCAAACTTCCTTTTGGAATTGTAGATGCCATTCTGAAACGGGCCAAGCAGGATCAACTGGTTGCCTTTGGTGGCACTGCCGAGATGGGGGACTACGAGTTTACCATCACGGAGCTGGGGCGCGAACGTGCCCGTCGTTATACACAGGAATGTACCTATTTTGGTGCTGCTCCCGTGAGCTTCAAGGATTATCTGAAGGCGATGGAAGTACAGAGCATTGCCAAGCAGGAAGCGACAGAAGCCGATTTAAAAGCAGCTTTTTCAGATCTGATTATCAACCCGAAAATGCTGGATCGTCTGGGACCGGCGGTGAATTCGGGACGCGGGATGTTTTTATTCGGTGAAGCGGGAAATGGAAAAACCAGTATTGCCGAGCGGATTACCAAAGCATTTGGATCAACGATCTGGATTCCCCGTTGCCTGGGAATCGATGGGGACATAATACGGATATTCGATCCTGGCCTGCACGAAGAGGTGGTTCAGGAGGATCATTCAGAAGGACTGTTTGATTTATCAGGGATCGACCCGCGCTGGGTACGGATTGTACGTCCGACAGTGATTGCCGGTGGTGAATTAACCATGAAAGAACTGGAGATCACTCAGAATCCGCAGACGAAAATCTGTGAAGCGCCTCTGCAGCTGAAAAGTAACTGTGGGACTTTTGTAATCGACGACTTCGGACGTCAGCGCATGCCTGTCGATGAACTGCTCAACCGCTGGATCGTGCCTCTGGAAAAACGGTACGACTTTTTGAACCTGCCCAGCGGTAAGAAAATTCAGGTCCCTTTTGACCAGCTGATTATCTTTTCGACGAACCTGGAGCCGAAGGATCTGGTTGATGCTGCCTTCCTGCGCCGGATTCCCTACAAGATTGAAGCCCTCGATCCCTCTGAAGAAGAATTTCGGGCTCTGTTCGAATTGATGGCACCGATGATGGGATTTCAGTTCGACGAACAAGCATTTCAGTATCTGATTGATACTCATTACAAGGCCGTCAACCGACCGTTCCGCGCCTGTCAGCCCCGCGACCTGTTGTTGCAGGTCAAAATCTTCTGCGTCTATAAAGAAGTACCGCGAAAACTGACGCCTGACGCCTTTGATTTTGCCGTCGAAAACTATTTTTCCGTGATGTGAAATCAGCTGTGCTGTGTGATCAGGCTGGCCATTCTGAATCGCAGGAATGGCAGCGGAATCCGACGACAGTTGCAGTACCGGGAATCAGACGGTTTTTCTGGTTCAGTAGTCCATCCCGCAGCTCCAGCTTTTCGACAGCCGAACTGCCACACTCAGTGCAATGCTGGTTCAGAAAAATGGCGCGGGCGCGTTTCAAAACCCAGTCTTCCTGTCTGCGGCTTTGTGATTTCTTCACATGAGTACGCTGAAATGGCAGAATCATCGGGGTGTTTTCTTCCAGAGAGACGACATGCTCGGTCTGGGGTTCATCCGGGTAATAGACTTTTAAAATGCTCATCCATGAGCTCCTTGCGTTCAGTCCCTTGATTAAATATTCCAGTCAATCCGAACGGGAATGTTTCCGGGGGTAGACTTCGTATATCTGGTGAAACAGGAAAGGTTCGACGAAGCATACGAAGAGGGAAGCAGGATAAAATTCTCTTATTAAGTTGGCAAGAGGTTTTAGCTCAAAGGTATCAATATTGTAAAAAATTCCTGCTGCCATTTGATTGCGGTTGTGAAAATAGGAAGAGTTAGAGGTATGGCGATGATAGAAGATAGCAGGACCCCTGAGAATGCTGTATGATTTTTGCGTCTGATTCGTTAATAATCACTCCGCTCCAGTATGGCTGAAGTGATTCCCTCCATAGACTCAAACGGGAGAAGTTCCAATCAATAAGTCAAAGTTGATCAAATTGATTCTCGGTGTGATCGTTACGATCATCTGCCTGGCAGCCGCCGTCTGGGGAATTGATCTGGATCAGATTACCTCAAGCTTTAAAAAAGCCAATTACTGGACCCTGCCGTTCATGCTGGGGTTACTTTTTGTATTCTTCTGGTTAAAGGCGCTTCGCTGGCGTATGCTGCTGGAACCGATCAGGGATTTAACTGTTTCCCAGGTAACACCGGCCATGATGATTGGTTTTATGGGCAATAATATCCTGCCTGCTCACCTGGGTGAATTTTTACGTGTTTATGTTCTGAGTCGTCAGTTTCAGATTCCAAAGACGACAGTGCTGTCCACCGTAGTTCTGGAGCGGTTATTCGACATCATTGCGATTCTCTGCTATCTGGGAATCGGAATCTATTTTGCTCCCAGCCTGCCTGCGGAATATCAAACGGTCAGTCTGATCGTTGCTGCAGGTATTTTACTGTTAATTTTATCGGTCGCTGCTTATCTCATCTGGACCGAGTCAGTTATCCGCTTGTTTCGTCGTATTTTTGATTTTCTGCCTTTTCTGCCCGACAAACTGACTCATCTCGTATTAGAGATGATGAGGTCGGGGGCTCTGGGAATGGAGTCCATGAAGAGCAAGCGGCTCTGTTTTGGGATCATCTGGACTTCGTTTGCTCAATGGCTGATTAATGGTATCAGTATCTACCTGGCCCTTTGGAGTTTTAATATTCGGGTTTCTCCACTTGCTGCCTTTGTCGTGCTGGGAGTAACCGCGTTTGGTGTCACCGTTCCCGCAACACCGGGATTTTTTGGTGTGGTGCAACTCTGTTTTTCAGTGAGCTTGAAAGCGTTTGGAGTATCCAGTGCCGATGTCTTCTCTGCTTCAATCTACTACCAGCTTTCACAGTACATCCCCGTCACTTTGATAGGATTATACTATTCTCATCGTGAAGGATTGAAACTCAGCGAAGCAGAGTCGGAAGCAGAGAAAGAGCTTGAAGAACTGGAAGGAGAAGAGTAGATCCGGCTGAGGCCGTGTTTACCGGAAATCAGTTCATGCCTGCGAGCGATCAGGGCGCCAGGGCGGCCTTTTTTCCCAGAGTGGTCTGCTTCAGGTTGGCAACTCCCTGTTCCGTAATCAGCAGGTCTTCAATTCGATTATCCGAGAGCTTTGAGTCGATCACTTCTACCTGGGAGGTTCCGTTGACTGCCAGTCCACACCGCCCGTTACCGGTACAGGTGACCTTTTCCAGGACAATATCCTTACAGCGGTCATGAACATTGATGCCGTCGATGCGAAAGTTTTCAAACGTGACATCAGAAATTTGAACTCCTTCCACATCGATCATCGACAGGCCAACGGACATGCCGGCGAGAGAGAAAGCCTCCTGGGGGGGGAGCTGATTTTTCAGTTCCCGGTAAACAATCGCCCCTTTATGAACAGCCCAGCTACCTGCGGGAATATCCGCCAGCTTGACTTCTTCGTCTGTTTCAGGACGAAATTCCGGCAGGGTTTTGCCATCAAGATACAGATTAAAGTATCCCTTACGGAAAGGGGTGACCTTCCACAGACCGTCCTTTAAAGGCTTCCAGCCATCCTGGGGGACAGGAATCGCCCCGCTGATCGTCGCACCATTTCCCAGGATTGTAAACTTCTCCTGGCCGAGACCACTGAAACGTTTTCCTGAGAGAGTAAACGATTCATGGTAGGGTACGTCGTTGTTGATCAGGATGATTTTGTCGCCGGGCCGGGCGTACTCGAGGGCTCTTTTGATGGTTTTTACCGGCCCGTTTTGACCGGAAACAATTTTGGGAGAGATTCCATTCAGCGCATTGTTTCCAACCCTGTTATCGACATAGATTACGCCACTTTCAGCAGGTCGGGGAAGACAGAACAGAATTAATATACAGAGTAACCCGGTCTGGAATTCTACAAAACGATGTGCGTTTCGCATGATTGGCGGCTTCCTGTCTGGTTCAGTGTTTTTATTTGTGTCTCTATGCCGATGAGAATATGTGTTTCTCTCAGCAGAAAAAACCCCGGTGGAAACCGGGGTTTTTGATCTTGTTTAATACTGTCTCTGTTATCGTTCACTAATCGGGATAACAGGGCGTTCCTCATATCCGATGTAGTTGGCTTTAGGCCGGATAATTTTATTCCCGTCCAGTTGTTCCAGAATATGAGCACACCAGCCAGCGATGCGGCTGGCGGCGAAGATACAGGTAAACAGATCACCCGGGATGCCCATGTAATGCTGGAGGCTGGCTGAGTAAAAATCGACGTTGCAGTTTCGCTTGATTTCCTCGTAGACGAGTTTTTCCATCTCGATGGACATCTCGTACCACTTGGGTTCGCCAGTTTCTTCTCCCAGTCGCCGTGAAAGTTCTTTCAGATGCTTTGCGCGTGGATCTTCCACCTGGTAAACGGCGTGTCCAAAGCCCATGAACTTACCTTTGGCTTCGCGAACTTTTTTCACGTAAGGGGCAACATTTTCGAGTGAACCGATTTCGAAGAGTGTTTTCAGAACTTCAGTGTTTGCGCCGCCGTGCAGCTTCCCTTTCAGTGCACCGATGGCACCTGTGATCGCAGAATAAATGTCAGGCAGAGTTGCGATGATGACACGGCCGGTAAATGTACTGGCATTCAATCCATGCTCTGCATGCAGAGTGAGGATGAGGTCCATGGCACGGGTCGCATCTTCACTTGGTTTTTCACCATTGATCATATACATGAAGTTGCCGGCGTGGCACAGTTCCGGATCTGGTTCGACTGGCTCCAGTCCCTGGCGAATTCGATGAATGGCCGCCACGATGGTCGGAATCTGAGAAATCAGTTTGATCGAGATCTGCATCCGATTCTCAAACGTCTCGTCTTCCGCGTTGGGATCATAGACACCTGCCAGTGATGTGATTGATCTCAGCAGCGCCATAGGCGGTGCTGAGGTCGGAAGTCGTTTCAGGGTATCAATCAGTTCCGCGGGAATACTACGGTACTGATTCAGTTCGGCCTTGTAAGCAGCGAGTTGAGTGGCGGTAGGAAGCTCTCCGTTTAATAACAGAAAAGAAACTTCCTCAAAAGTCGCGTTCTCTGCCAGATCGTCGATGTTATATCCACGATACAGCAGTTTCCCAATGGTTCCATTTACTAAACAGATAGAACTGTCAGCGGCTATGATCCCTTTCAGCCCCTTGACAGCTTCGCTCGATGTTTTCTCTACGTCTTCTGCGCTCATTTGAACTGGTTCCACTTTCTCAACTACAGCCAATAAATTTCAGTAAGGTTTCAGGATGAAGGATCATCCCCTGTTTGTCAGCTGCGGTATCGGTCTGCTTTGCTCAACCATTCTGATGACAGGCTGTGCATCGCATACCGCAACCGTGCAAAAACCGGCTGCTGCGGATTCAGAACCCGTAGAGACTTCCGTTGCGCACATCGAGATTGGTTTTGATGAGCCGGTGCAGGAACAACAGGAAGTTCCTGCCGAGATCGTACAGACAGGTGCGATCGAAGGTGAGATTTTAGATGGTGCCCAGTCAGAACTGGTCATTCAGCAGCCTCCGCTATCTCAATCTCTGGTGGAACTGGAGATGCTGGCCGTCGATCAGAATCCGCGACTGGTGAAACTCTATCGCGAATACAATGCCGCCTCATCGCGCAGTCATTATGTGAATAAACTTCCGGACCCCAAAGTGGGGACGAATGTATTCGGGGCACCGATCCAGACCGCTTCCGGATCACAGCGCGCCGTCCTGAGTGCCAGCCAGGCGATTCCGTGGCTGGGAAAACTGGATGCGGAAGAACAGCGAGCCTGCTTCGAAGCGTTTGCGGTCCGCGCCGATTATCTGGCCGAACGCCTGCGCGTGATCGCAGCCGTGCGCACGGGCTGGTATCGGCTGTATGTGATCGATCAGCAGATTGAAACTGCGAAAGCCAATCAGGAACTGCTGCAGTCGCTGATTGACGTGGCGAATGCGCAAATCGCAACCGGGACAGCGACACAGGGAGATGTGCTGCTGGGAACCCTGGAACTCAGTAAATTGGAAGAACGCCTGTTGACGTATCGAAAATTGCGGGTGGCGGTGCAGGCAGAAGTCAATCGTCTGGTGGCCCGCGATGCCGACCTTCCAATTGCTGTACCAGCGGATCTGCAAGTTGCGTTGCCCGCTTTATCAGCGCGTGAGATTTATGAGACTACACTGCGATCACAGCCGGAAATCCAGGCAGCGCAATTGCGGACACAGGCATCGCGTTGGGGAATTGAGGTCGCTCATTTAAGTCGTCGTCCGGAACTGACTGTTTCCGCGAATTACTTTTTTACCGATAACAATCGCCCCCCTTCCGCTCTGTATCAGGTCGGACAGGATCCCTGGTCGCTGGGAGCCCAGGTCAGTATTCCTCTCTGGCGCGACAAATACGATGCCCTGGAAGACGAAGCGACCTGGAAGCACCTCGCTTCGACTGACAATGAAGCGGAACTCCGCGATCGTTATGATG
>JAGQQP010000758.1:0-2018 GCA_020426085.1 Planctomycetaceae bacterium
TTAGGCGTCGTTTGTCTTGATGTGTCTTCTTATGACACGAGTAGCGGTGGAGGGATTCGAACCCCCGACACGCGGATTATGATTCCGCTGCTCTAACCGACTGAGCTACACCGCCAGATTGAGTACCCCCAGCGTTTCCAGATGGGGCTATCCTACAAAATGTTCGACTTCAGTAAAAGTCATTTCTCAGTGCTAACTTGCTTAGGTATCTCACTTTATAGGTGAAATATGCGTTGAGAAGTCGAAAGCTTAACAAATTCCCGTTTGATCGCAAGTCAACCGCCACTCTCATCCTGAAATGCATGCGAATTTGGTTGATTGTGATGCATTTCCCGGGGCGATATACTCATTTTCTGGTTTTTAATTGAAATCAGACGAACCTGGATCTGGAGTGGCTCACTAATATGAAATATCTGGCTCAACTTCTGCTGTTATTTATAATCCTGCTGCTTACACTCCCCTGTTCTGCTGAAGAAACCCGTCAGGAACCGCTCTCTGCCCTGAACTCAGTGACTCAGACATCGGTGTTTGTACGAGGTGAAGCCGGCTATCACGCGTTCCGCATCCCTGCTTTACTGACCACTCCTGAGGGGACACTGCTCGCCTTTGCAGAGGCGCGTAAGAACAACTTAAATGACAGTGGCAACATCGATCTGGTTCTCAAAAGGAGTCAGGATAAAGGCAAAACCTGGTCTGAATTATCGGTGATCTGGGATGATGGAGAAAATACCTGTGGAAATCCCTGCCCTGTCGTGGATGAATCGACGGGCCGCATCTGGTTGCCTTTAACCTGGAATCATGGCAAAGACCATGCAAAGCAGATCAGAGACCAGTCAGGCCAGGATACACGTCGTGTTTATATGAGTTATTCCGATGATGACGGAGTCATCTGGAAGCAGCCATATGAAGTCACTGAGTCGACCAAGAAACCGGAATGGACGTGGTATGCAACTGGCCCCGGGAACGGAATTCAACTGACGCAGGGAAAATTCAAGGGTCGTCTGGTCATTCCCTGCGATCATAATGTCAAACAACAGGGAAAAGTGATACGTCGAGCGCATGCCATCTTTTCTGACGATCATGGAAAAACCTGGGAGTTAAGTAAGCCGATCGGAGAAAAAACAAATGAATGTGCTGTCGTGGAACTGGCTGATGGCCGGTTACTAATGAATATGCGAAGCTATCACGGTAAAAATTGCCGTGCGATCGCCTTATCCGATGATGGTGGTATGACGTGGTCTGATGTGAAACTGGACCAGGCATTGATCGAACCAGTCTGCCAGGCCAGTCTGATTCGCGCCCGGTTCCCCGATTCCGAAAAGAAAGGGCAGATTCTATTCAGTAACCCAGCCAGTAAAAAACGTGAGAAGATGGTTGTGCGACTGAGTGAAGATGAAGGAAAAACCTGGACTGCAGCACGACTGGTGACCTCCGGTTCTGCCGCTTATTCGAGTCTGGCCGTTGTCGGAGATGGAGTAATTGGTCTGCTCTATGAGCGGGATGGCTACAAGTCCATTGAATTTGTCTCCTTTAAACTTGCTGCTTTTTAAACAGGCATACGGGTGGAACTTCCCGTTTATTTTAAGAATAGAAAACCAATTCCCATGGATACATTACTAGACCGTTTTTTACGTTATGTCAGAATCGATACCCAGTCAGATGAGACCAGTCCTACTTTTCCGAGTACAAAAAAACAACTGGTTCTAAGCCGGATGCTGTTTGAAGAGTGTGAGCAGCTGGGACTGGAAGATGTCACCATCAGTGAATACGGAATTGTGATGGCCACTATTCCCTCCACCGTTGAAGCAGCTGTTCCCGCGATCGGCTGGGTAGCACACGTGGATACATCCCCTGAATTTTCCGGCACGAACGTCAAACCAATCGTGCATGAAAATTATAACGGCGAAGATCTGGTCCTGCCCGGTGATCCGTCACGCGTGTTGCGGGTCAGCGAAGAGCCTCGTCTGAAGCAGATGCAGGGGAAAACGGTGATTACCACAGATGGTACAACGCTCCTG
>JAGQQP010000758.1:2028-2287 GCA_020426085.1 Planctomycetaceae bacterium
CAGACGACAAGTCAGGGGTGGCTGTAATGATGTCTGCCGCAGCGCAACTGATGGACGATTCTTCTATCAAGCACGGCCCCATTCGACTCTGTTTTACCTGCGATGAAGAGATCGGTCGCGGCATCGAAAAACTGGATCTGAATGCATTTGGTGTGTGTTGTGCGTACACGCTCGACAGTGATGGCAGTGGCCGTATTGATTCCGAAACATTTTCCGCAGATCAGGCCGTGATTTCAGTCAAAGGCGTGAATACTCCTCC
>JAGQQP010000759.1 GCA_020426085.1 Planctomycetaceae bacterium
ATCTCATTATTCTGAGCCCGTACAATCGGAGCACTGACGGGGGTCGTGCGAACGACAGAACCGCTGTCGGCCAGTGTGATCTGAACTGTCTGTGTTTTTTCTTCGCGGCGGATCAACAGGTCGATCGTGTCGCCGGGCTTATGTCCCATGAATGCACGTTCCAGATCCACACGATCCACAACGTTCACGGAACCGGCCTTCATGACAATGTCGTCTTTCTGCAGACCGGATTTTTCAGCGGGGCTGTCCTTGGCAGGCTGGCCGAGTACCAGCATCTGCTTGTCACCCTGCTTGATGTCATTCGCCAGGATTCCGTGGTAGGTATGATCAAGTAATTCAGTGCTGATCAGGTCGGCAATGATCTTGCGGGCATCATCAATGGGAATGGCAAAGCCAATTCTCTGGGCACCGGCACGGATCGCAACGTTAATCCCTACGACTTCGCCGTCCAGGTTCAGCAGCGGGCCGCCACTGTTGCCGGGGTTGATGCTGGCGTCAGTCTGGATCAGGTTTTTGTATGATTGTTTTTCGTTCACTTCCACATCACGCGAGAGCGAACTGATGATGCCGGAGGTGACAGTGTGTTCGTATCCAAAAGCGTTGCCAACAGCGATCACGGTTTCGCCCAGCATCAGGTCCGATGACGTTCCGGGAGGCATGACCGTCAGTTTTTTGTTCGGGTTGATCTTGATGATCGCCAGGTCTTCGCTCTGGTTGGATGAAATGATCCGCGCATTGTAGGTGCTGCCATCCATCATTGTGACGCGCAGTGAGTCAACTCCATCAATCACATGGTGGTTCGTGACGATGTATCCACGGGGATCAACGACAATACCGGTTCCCATCCCATTGACTTTACGGTTTTTTCCAGAACCGAAAAGCGAGTCTTCTGAACGCGCCGTTTTCTCACTGTGAATGTTAACCACAGATGTCTTGGCACGTTCAATAGCGCGAACGAGGGGTGTTTTCCGTACTTCGGAGGCAACACTATTCTCACAGAATGCAACTGATCCTGTTACAATCAGAACAGTGCACATAGTGAGTTTATAAAAGCACTTAATCATTCGGTGGCTCAGTTCATCGAGGTGGCGGTGCGAATACTCGCGAGTCCTAGTTCCATCTACCGACCGGAGGCGATCCATCAATGCTCCGTAGAACTGCATATCGGAATGATTTCGTGAGCACCTTGATCAGGGGCAAATTCTCTGGAATAGTTTACCTAGTTCACAAGTCGTCATTCTGGGTAAAGCGTACCGATTAAGTGGCCTGTAGTTTCGGTAAAATCATGAGGGTCGGCAAAATTATCTCATGAGCGCAGGCGCTGGTGCCTCAGGATGCTGCGAGATTCACTGAGAGAGACGTAAGTAGAGCAATTACAATCTCCTGCGTTTTGAATCTTGAGAATGATTTCAATTATTTGCGATTTTATCGAGTTTCTTTTTTAACACTTTTTTCTGCTCATCAGGGGCCTTCTGAAGGGCCTGAGTCAGAGTATGGGATGCTTTGTCCAGCTGCTGATTAGCCTGATAAGCTGTTGCCAGTGTGTCCAGTAGATTCCAGTCTTCGAAACTGGTCAGCTCACACGCTTTTACGGCATGTGAGACTGCCAGTTTGGGGTTTTGAAGTTTCACATCAGTGCATGTCGCATAAAGCCAGGCAAGATCGTTATGGGCCACCGCTGAAGAGGGATTCAGCTCCAGGGCTCTCTGGTAGTCTTTGATGGCGGATTCAAACTGCCCCTGATGTTCCCAGATGGCAGCTCGATTGCTGAATACTTCAGATACGAAGTTGTTGGTTTTGATTGCGTGGTTGAAATCCTGTAAAGCGCGATCTAACTGATTCATTTCGCGAAAGGCGATCCCCCGGGCGTTCATCGCGGCCACCATTTGTGGCTGCAGTTGAATCGCTTTCGTCAGATCCTCCACGGCGGACTGGTATTGTTTCTGTTCCAGCCGGATCAGCCCGCGAATGTAATATGCCTTGGCATCTTTGTCATTGAGTTTCAGAGCCTGGTTCAGATCCTCTAACGCCAGGTCGTACTCTTTTTGTAAACGACGGATGTTCCCCCGATTGACATAGATGTGGGCATTCTCGGGTTTCAGTTTCAGAGACGCGGCAAAGTCAGCCAGAGCCGCAGGATAGTTCTTTAAGACCTGCTGGGAGATTCCTCGTAAATGGTAGCGTTCTGCGGTCGGTTCGGTCTCAATGAACCGATCCAGAATCAGAATCAACTCCTCCGGTGTTTTCAGGTCCGCGGCATTGATCCAGCCCCCCTGTAAGGGAATC
>JAGQQP010000760.1 GCA_020426085.1 Planctomycetaceae bacterium
TATCCCGATTATGAACAGAGTAAAATTCACTGGGAAGGTGCTGACGGAACGATCCTCGATGCGTTTTCCCGGATTCCCATGTCAGCGGAAGGCGCTGCCGGGTATCTGCGGTTTCCTCAGAGAATGGCCGAATCAATGGAGGAAGATCAGGTAGGCGCATTGATGTTCGCTCACTGGCCTGATGTCAAATCCCCATTTTTTGAAGACATTAAACGCATCCATCAATATGCCCCTGTCCTGGGCAGCTTTGTACTGCTGAATGACTTTTTTCAGAACACAGAGTCATCGGGGCGGCATTCTTCATACGATGCCCGGGAATATCTTTCTCCCTTTCTGAGTCAACTGGTCGCGATGCGCAAGCCCGATCCGCTCAGTCGATTTATCAATCATTTTAAACGGCACGATGAATTCACGGCAGGACGCTGGTTCCACACGGTGGCACGGGCCATCTATGGAAAACCGGTTGAAGATGAAACGCTGTTGAAAATCGAACAGGAGGTTGAGTGCGGCCATCCTGATGCCGATGACGATGCCAGGCTGCAGGCGGTTCAGTCGCTGCAGGGATTTTGTGATGCTGGTGTCGAACAACTGGCAAAGATCATTTTACAGGGCGCAGAACAGCACCAGAGTGGAACGCTGATATTAAATTCGCTCTCGTTCTCGCGACGTGTTGTCGTGGATCTGCCTGACTTTCCCCATGAACCGATTACACATCCCGCTGTGAAGGCAACGCAATTTGATGAAACAAGAAAACAGGCGGTCGTGGAGCTTCCTGCTGCGGGCTTTGTCTGGCTGCAGCCAGGTCAGATTTCTGCGACACCCCCCAAAAGCAGTGTCCCCATCGCAGAACCACTGCTGTTAAGGAATGAATTCTTCGAGGTGCATATTCACGAAGAGACCGGCGGGATTGCACAGATCAAAGAATATGGTCGTAAACCGAATCGACTCAGCCAGCAGCTGGCGTATCGCTTTCCCTATCAACGTAATATTTCCACACCTGGCGCCTTAGGCGACTGGGATACGAAAACTCCCTACTCTGCGACACGCGCCGTCAAGGCGGAACTTACCTGCGCGGGACCGGGGATGGGGGAGATTGTGACAACCGGCGAAATTTACGATCAGGTCAGTGATACAACACTCGCCACGTTTCGACAGACATTTCAACTCTGGCGCGGACGTCCGATTCTGGATGTGAAGATCGAACTGGAAGTACAGACGTTGCCTGACGGGAATCCCTGGGATCATTATTATGCCGCCCGCTTTGCCTGGGGGGACAGTACCGCTTCGCTCACACGGTCTCTGCTGGAAAGTGCGCATGCCTTCCAGGGAGAACGCTTTGAAGGTCCGCACTACTTTGAAATAGCGGAGGGGGAAGAACGGGTTACGATTTTGAATCATGGATTGCCTTTTCATCGTAAGACCGGTCCGCGCATGCTCGACAGTATGTTGATTGTGGAAGGGGAAACGAAACGCGAATTTCAGTTCTCGATCGCCGTCAATCAGAATTTTCCAATGCAGCTCGCGCGGAACGTGATGGTGCCAGCTGGAAATTATCCGAGCCAGATCGGTCCTCCCCGCATGGGAGATCAGGGTTGGTTGTTTCATGTCTCAGTCAGTAATGTGCAGATTACCCGTGTGATGGATCTGCAGGAATCGTCACGCGAATCCTCCCCAGAATCGTCCGGTAAACCTGCGGGATTTGCCGTGCGCCTGATTGAAACGGAAGGCATACACCGCTCCGTGAAACTCCGGTGTTTCAAATCTCCTGTGAGTGCCCGGCAGCGGGATTTTCATGGTAAAACGGTCGTGGAACTGCCTGTCGAAGAGGATGCCGTTCTGGTGGAGATGTCACCTTATGAAATTGCAGAAATTGAACTCATATTTCAGGAATCCGTTTAAAAAATGATCGTGACGATTGATGGTCCCGCTGGTTCCGGGAAAAGCACTGCTGCAAAAGGACTGGCGGAGAGACTCGGGTTTGAATTTCTGGATACCGGTGCCATGTACCGTTGTGTTGCCTGGGCTGTGATTGAAAAACAGGTTGAACCGACTGACGAAGCTGCAGTCGTCAACGTCAGCCAGCAGATTCAGATTGCATTCTCTGATGCCCATGTGCTGGTGAACGATGTCGAAGTCACAGGATTGATCCGAACTCCCGAAGTGACAGAGGTGGCCTCAGTGGTTGCCCAGTACCCGGGAGTGCGCGAAGAACTGGTCCGGCTGCAACGCGATGCTGCTTCGGGAACGAATATCGTCAGTGAAGGTCGCGATCAGGGGACAGT
>JAGQQP010000761.1 GCA_020426085.1 Planctomycetaceae bacterium
GGACCAGACTGCGACGGGGAAATTGAATGCACTGATGACGCCGACAGGGCCGAGGGGATGCCACTGTTCCATGAGACGATGTCCCGGTCGTTCGCTGGCGATGGTTTTGCCGTAAAGCTGACGTGAGAGTCCGACAGCGAAGTCGCAGATGTCGATCATTTCCTGCACCTCGCCCAGTGCTTCCTGGGTGATCTTGCCTGCTTCCCAGCTGACAATGGCGGCGAGGTCCGCTTTGTGTTTACGGAGTGCTTCCCCCAGCAGCCGAACAAATTCACCCCGTCTGGGCGCGGGGACCTCGCGCCACTGATGAAAGGCGTTTTTGCTGGTTTCAATGACCAGATCGACATCGCTGCGGGTGGCCTGTTGCAGGCTGACAAGTGTCGAACCGTCGATGGGAGAGACAACTGTCAACGGCTCTCCACTGCCGGCCTGCCATGTATTGCCGACGGCGACTGCTGCCGGATGATCAGCAACGCCGATACGTTTCAGTACTTCGTGAATGGGATGCGTCATGATGTCCTTACCCGCCTGAATTTAATGTTTCGAGTCCAAAGGTTTCTGATTCATAAAACTGACCGAACCGGTTCGTAATAAACTTTTCAAAGGGGATATCTTCCTGTTTGATCAAGCCGGTCCCTGTTAACTGCTGTTGCTGGACGAGGTCGACGACGGCGCAGATGCCTGCTCCCGTGGTGAGCTGAATGGCACTCCAGATCTCGCCGTTAATTTCTTTAGCGTAGAGTTTTCGCAGGTCGCTTTTTTCGACGAACTGCCCGTTGCGGGTCCCCCGTACGGTGCAGAAGACGATCACGACATCCTGGAACGTGACCGGAATCGCATGCTCCATCACATCCTTGAGCAGGGCGCGACGTTCTGAGAGTCTCAGGTCCTGCAGCAGGAATTTCATCAGCATGTGATGGCCGGGATAGCGGATGGTTTTGTAATTGAGTTCGCGAACCTGTCCGTGCATTGTTTCGCAAAGTGTGCCCAGGCCGCCGGACGTGTTGAAGGCTTCGTAGACATTTCCGTCGAGCGTGAATTGTTCGAGTCCCTCCAGCGGGAGGTGATTTTTAATGTGATGCGCATGGATGACTTCACAAGGGTTACAGTATTCGTTGATCAGGCCATCGGTTGACCAGGTCAGGTTATATGCCAGCGAGTTGGTGGGATGCTGGGGCAATGCACCGACGCGCATCCGCACGGTATCGATTTCTTCGAACCACTCCATGACATGCTTGGTAACGATAGTGACGAACCCCGGGGCCAGTCCGGACTGAGGCAGAAAGACCTGACCGGCGGCAGCGCCGGATGCGATCTCTTTCACCGCGGCGGTGGTCTGGCGGTCTTCGGTCAGGTCATAATAATTAATGCCCGCTTCGAGCGCAGCGCGGGCCACTCCCGGGTTTTCACGAAAACTCAACGCAGAAATGACGGCGGTACAATCCCGCATCAGATGCAGGAGTTCGCTATGGGAATCGGCATTCAGCGTGCGCGTTTCCACGTCGGGCAGACGTTTCTGGATTCGCTCTAATGCTGCAGGGTACTGGTCTGCGATGCGCAGCTGATAATCACCGCTGGCGTGCAGAAGGGCTGCGATCATGCGACCGATTTTTCCTGCGCCGATTAAAAGAATAGTCTGTGACATGTCGGGTCCTCCTGTCAGTGATTCAAGAAGTGAAATAATCGTCGAGAGGCCTTACTGTGATTATATACGTTGAAAATATCTTTTCTGATTGACTTTCTGTTTTCACTCCGTTTTACGTAATAAGAGAAGAATCGCTACTTGACTCTTCGTCATAGCTTGAAAGAATGCATGTGTAAAGGAGATAAGTTATGTCCAACGAATCACTTACAGCATATAGCTGGAAACGATATCCGGAAACGGCTGCTTTTTTATTTCAGCGAATTACCGGTTTCTGTAAACGTTCCGCACTGATCCAGGAGTTTGCCGATCAGTTGCAGTTGAAAACGGGAACCCGATTATTGGACTGGGTGGATCACTTGGAGTTGAATTGGTCTGATGCGCTGCAGCAGCAACTGGTTCAACTCGGGTATGTGGCCGTCGAAGGAACGGAGGCTCATCTGTATTTACATCCTGAGGGGATGTTTCCCGCAATCCAGGCCAGTGATTCTGATGTAGAGCGAATTTTTGTTCGTGTGGAATCGGTTGCCGACTTTTTGACCATTCATCAATGTGAGCTGGAAAAACCCATTACAGGGGAGATTGGTTCTGCCGTCCGTCAGCGAGTAGTGATCAATGAAAATGGTCTGGAACTGCATG
>JAGQQP010000762.1 GCA_020426085.1 Planctomycetaceae bacterium
ATGAACTCGTTGGACTGCAGTCGACGGTATTCCGGCTCGTTCGTATGGCCGATAATCACGGTGTCGATATCAGTCTGTGCGAATTTCTTCGGCTTGATTTTGTGCTCCTGTGAAGCCCCCAAAAGGTCGTACAGAAACGCGACGTCCAGTTTGAGGACTTCGATAAATTCAATCAGTCCGCGGTTGGAGACGTTAAATTCGCCATCGAAGTTGAAGGCTCGCGGATCACTTTCACTGCCGTACTGGGCGATTTTTCGATAGTTGATATCGCCGGTCAGTTCGGTAGAGTCCTGGTTCTTTTCATCTTTAGGCTGGAACGTACCAATACCTATCCGATCCTGTTCGGAGAAGGTGATGCGTCTCACAACGATCTGATCCATGACTTTGGTCCAGTCGCCGTTGGCTTTTTCGAGTCGTTCGTTGAAGATGAAACGACTGAGTGGGCAGACTTCGCCGGTGATTTCCACGCCGTAGCCGGGATCTTTGTCGGGATCACGACCGGCATTCAGATAGTCGCAGATCTCCTGTCGGTTCTTGAGAGGTACGAGTTGCAACGGGTCGCCGTTCATCGGGTCCCAGAGTATTGTGCCGTCTTCCTCTTTCCAGCCGAAGCTGTAGAGGGCACCGTCTTCGGTGCGGGAATAGCGTTCGAGCCCCTGCTTGAGCAGACGGGCGATCGTACTTTTAGAACTTCCGACCGGGCCGTGCAGTAACAATACACGTCGCTCGCTGCCATACTTGAGGGCAGCCGACTTGAAGACGTTGACCAGTTCCATCAGCGGTTTGGAGAGTCCAAAGATCCCATCCTTGCCGTCGTTGACGGGGTCATCAAAGAAGCGATAACGGATCAGGCCTTTTTTGCCTTCGACCGGGTAGGTTCCATAGCTCATGATCATGTCATAAACGCGCTGGAACGCCGTTCGTGTTACCTGGGGATCCTGTCGAACAATATCGAGGTACTCGTCAAAGGAGCCCTGCCAGTGTTCCTGAAGAAATGAGTCCGCATTCAGCTGACTCGAGATTTGATTTAAGATTGATCGACCATTTTCCATGGGAATCCTCCTCCTGGCGTTACGAGTGGCATTCCTGCCCGTCGATTTATTGGCCAATAAGTTCGAGGTAATTTGATAAGGGTAATTTTTCTAAAGTGCGAGAGCCTTTCACTATGTCCAGAAATTTCAGTATCAAACAGACACGCATGGCGCAGGGATAGTTCCCTCATAAACAATAAAATTGAATTGAGGTTGTGATCAGACCGTCCATGGCCAACACCTAATTGTAAAAGTGGGATTATCGTGTGGACGTGACTCGAGCATTTTCAGGGCATGCCACACAGGAATGTAAGGGACCTAATATCATGTTTCGAGCGTTACTATTATTTCCCACGTCTTTATTTGAGACAATACCAATATTCAAGTCTGCTATTTTCGCCTCGAAAAACGGCAGTATCTGGCCGACTTTAAGTGACTGCTTGATAACCAGTTAGTAAAACATACCAGAACACGAACTGTTTCCGGGAATACGCGTGGGGAACGCCTGAACGGACTTGTTCCATGTCGATTAGACAGACTGGATTTGCTTTCTTTCAGAAAAAACGACCCGCTTCCATAAGTACTATTCTTACGTAAAAAACGGAGCAAACAGTAAAAGTTTTTTTCTCATTTTTTTACTGAAGTGTTTGCCAGTCTGAAGGAAGAATGTCAATCAGGGTTTAAGCAGGGAATGGACCAGTTGAATGATGCGGTCTTCGACACCTGGTTGAAAGGGACCATGAATACCGAAGTATTTCATCGCACCACCCCCTTCATAGCCTCCTTCTTTCAGGACCCGTTCCGAGGGCACATAGGCGAAGACTTCATTACAGTAACCTGCGACCCAGATCTGTCGTCCTGCCAGTTCCTCATGCAGACGAATGGCGTAATCAATGACGGTTTCCCCGCCCAGTCCAATGAGTGTCAGATCATCACCAAACTCAATCACCTGGACTGAGAACGGATACGAAGCGGGAATGGTTCCCTGCTGATCCAACTGCTTCAGCAGGTGATTTGTGAGCCGTTGCGAGTAGATGTCCCCTTGCCCCTGTTGTGCCTGCAGTTCCTCTCGCGACGGCGGTTTGACAAACGGTAAATCGGTCCGCTGTAATTTCACTTTTAAGGGACCGTGAAGTGGCTTCAATGGCTTATCTAAAGCCCGCGTAACTGCAGAGGCCAGCGATCGACCATGCTGCTCGGCCAGTTCCCGGGTGCCGCGGGGATCGGGAT
>JAGQQP010000763.1 GCA_020426085.1 Planctomycetaceae bacterium
TATGTTCGGGTCAGCTTCGCGGAAGTGTTTCGGCAGATTCCAGATCTGCAGGCTGTCCGGTCGGCGGCCCGTCATCAGCGAGGCCCGCGACGGATTACACAGCGCCTGCTGGCAGTAAGCCTGTTTGAACAGGACTCCGCGCGAGGCCAGCCTGTCGAGGTTCGGCGTCTTCACCAGAGGGTGACCGTAGCAGGCCAGATCGCAGCGCAGGTCATCCGTGCCGATGAACAACACGTTTGGCTTTTCTGCTGCCTCCGAACGTAAACCGAGAGCAGGGCAGAAGATCAGGAGCAACATCAGAACCAGCGGAGAGCGGCGTCTGCCAGTAAACATCATGAGCACAGTCTTTCACGATAAGAATGTAAAACGATTAGAAGGGACTCTGTTTTCATTCTGAAGTCCATTTCGCGATTCCGCAAGCATTGATTTGCAGAGGCTCAAATTTGCGGAATAAATAATTTTTGTGAAAAAACTCCGGAAAGAATAAACAAATAAATTGATTGACAGTGTCTGATAATTGTATTACTGTGTTGATACAGTTCTAAGTGAGGTTATTACCATGCAGATCCAATTATCAGAAGCGGACGGCACGCCTTATTACCAGCAGGTGGTGAACCAGATCAAGTTTCTGGTGGCCTCCGGTCGTCTCGAAGCCCACGAGCAGTTGCCCTCCGTTCGTGGCCTGGCACAGCAGTTGACGATCACCCCCAATACCGTCGCGCGCGCGTATCGCGAGCTGGAAGCCGAAGGTGTCGTGATCTCCAGGCGCGGTGCCGGCGTTTTCATTTCGAACGGCGTTTCCCCCCTCTCCAGCAAAGAAAAACGCCGCATTCTTAACGAACGCATGGATGCCCTGCTGACCGAATCGCGTCAACTGGGCGTAGATGAAGAGACCCTGTTGAAACTGCTCCGTCAGCGGAGCCAGAAATTTGATTCACATCAAGAGGTCGGAAAATGAGCGAACATGTCATCGAAATCAGCAATTTGAGTCGTCGCTTCGGTAAGAAACAGGCATTGTCCGATGTCAGTCTGTCTGTGCCGGAAGGCTGTGTGTTTGGACTGGTCGGTGAAAACGGAGCCGGAAAAACGACACTGTTAAAACACGTGCTGGGCTTTCTCAAACCGCAGCAGGGAACCGTGCGTGTGTTTGGTCTGGACCCGGTTGCCGACCCGCCCGGCGTGCTGGGACGGATTGGTCATCTCTCGGAGAACCGGGATCTGCCTGCGTGGATGACGGTGCGCGAACTGATTGAATTCACGCGGGCCTTTTATCCCAAGTGGGACCCGGTTTACGCGGAAGAACTGCGGATCATGTTTGAGCTGTCGCTGAATCAGAAAGTGCCCACTCTGTCACGCGGGCAACTGGCGCGGGCCGGTCTGCTCGTCGCGCTGGCCCATCGACCGCCGTTGCTCGTGCTGGACGAACCGTCGTCCGGCCTGGATCCAGTGGTGCGAAAAGACATTCTGGACGCCATCATTCGTACGGTCGTCGATGAAGGGCGAACGGTGCTGTTTTCCTCGCATCTGCTGGACGAAGTACAGCGCGTCTCCGATCAGATCGCGATTCTCGATCAGGGCAAACTCCTGCTCACCAGCCCGCTCGACGAAGTGCTCGTCTCGCATTACCAGTTGACGGTCCGTTTCCTGGAACCGCAGCCTTATTTCCCGCAACTCACCGGCGCACTGATGTGGTCGGGTTCTGGCAGAGAGTGGAAGATTGTCTGCAACGGTCAGAAACAGGAACTGGAAACAGAGCTGGAACAGCTGGAAGCCGAGATCCTCGATCAAGCTGCCCCCACACTGGAAGAAATATTCGTCGCCCGCATGAAATCGGCACAGCGCGCTTCTGCCCAGGAGTAAAACGATGTGCATCAGTTCTTTGTTGTTTCAAAAACGTTTACGAAGTGTGCCCCGCTGGCGGTCTCGTGGAATCGGCATCGATAATTGTTCAAGGTGCAACCAATGTCATCTGCCATTGTCATGACAACTCGACTCATCTGGAAGCGTGCCTGGCTCGGGGCACTCTGCACAGTGTTGCTCCTCGTGACAGGGCCGGTGACCTTGCCGGCGGTGTTCCGGGTGTTGCCAGATTCTATCGCTGGTGATCTTGCTCAGTTGTTTCACAGTCAACTCTTTATTCTGGGTCTCTCGTGGGTGGCCTTCGGTTTTTTGTGTATCCATGCCGCTTATCAAAGCCCGCTGCAGCTCACCCGCGGGCTGCCAGTCTCGTCCACCCGCATTGCCAGTTGGGTGATGTGG
>JAGQQP010000764.1 GCA_020426085.1 Planctomycetaceae bacterium
CGATGACATTACTGAGCCCGATCGATATTTATTCGAACGCTTGTAGGAATATGCAGAAGTACAGTTCCTATCCTAAGTGAACCACTGTGACATGCCAAGCTTTCTTTCAACGGTTTCAACCGGAATATCCCAATTGGATTCAGTTCCTGATTCGTTGCCAGGATCAACGTAGATTCAAAACTGATCCCCGGAACACTTTTGTTTGTGTTACTGTACATGGCTGTTATCATAGAGCGAATAATTGAAATAGCTGCCAGATCCCAGTCTGCATTACAGTCTCTGGAGAACAAAATGATCTGCTATCCGATACTGCGAAATCTTTTGTTCGGCACGGTAATGCTGATAGCGGTGTGGAGCTGCCAGCCGACGGCTTCCGATATGCCAGCCGGGAACGCTACCCAAGAGAAGACGGAAGCCCCGCAGCAGTTGACATCCCCGGCAGAAGTGACCGCTGCCCTGGAAGCGCGCTGGTCGCTGGATGACATCAAAACCTATTGTATTCCGGAACGGCGTGTAAACCCTATGTGCCAGAACCTGGTGACAGATGTTGGCGTGACCTGGAAGGGAACGCTCTACGAAAACGTACCGACGGGCTTTAAATCGATCAGATGGTACGGCACTGCAGTGGATGGCGGGCTGTATGAATATTCGTTAAACGTCAGTCGAGACGATAGCAGCTGGAATCTGGAAATCGGGAACGTCGAATCGTTCGCGAGACGTCCGAATGTCGCCCCCGATCCCTCAGGACAATGTTTTATCGGCAGCGCGCCCCCTGAAAAACAGGAGGCCGACGATACCGTTGAATCTGGATTTGTTAAGCCTCTCAATCGTGAACCTCTCAATCCTGAATAAGTCTGTAGGGTTCAAAGTGGTAAGGATAGTGTGTCAGAGAGTTTGGAAAACGGTATCGGCAGATCCCCTTTGTCTCGTCCCGTTTCTTTCTTCTGTTAGCCGCAGGACATTTGCTTCATAGAGAGAGTGGTATAGCGGTCAACTGCCGGAAATATGACGAACCTGGACGGCACGCCTGTTATTCCGGGACCGGAAGTGGTTCAAAATATCCAGCATGGTCTTCTGGATAAAGTGCTTCGGAACAGAAAAACAGATAGTCGTAAAGCAGGTCTTCCAGGAAAGGGTTGTTTCTGACAACCCCTTTCAGGGGGGCATAAACAACATCAAATTTATCGAGTGAGAAAATCAGGTCTATCTCGCCGGAATCCAGTGATTCTCTGGTCGAGTGCATCGTTTTGGCAAATACAGGACCCGTGCTCGCTACATATAAAACAAGCAAAAAGAGCAGGGTACAACCTGCAATGCTGATGAATCTGGTACGCTTTTTTTCAGTCACACAAACTGCCTCCCTGCAAATGTGGTGATACGAGTCTGGCACTCTCACTTGCTCAATGGTTACGAAAACGTGCAACATCTGGAACAGGTTGAATTGTTTTTGCGGTGTAACAGTTCATCAGCAGCTTCATCAAAACTCTCTTCAGAAACAACCGGAAGAACCATCCAGATAGATGGTGAGTACAACCTCTTCTGAATTTCGCATGATAATAGACAAAAAATCAGTCAGATGATAGATTAAGTGTGTATCTGGAGCGCATCACATTTAACCACAGGCTGGTTCTATCAAATATGCTCGTCTCAAACGGCCTTGGAGATGTTACTGTAAAACCGGGCATAGCCTGATTTTGTCTATCAATGGTTATTCGATCCTCTTGAATCTTTCGCATAAATGAAGACACACCTGCACGTCCTTGTTCCTGCGTCAACGACACTGTCTGGCATTGTCGATGCGATGAACGCACTTCTCGCGCCACACAGGTTGAAAGATGACGATACCAGCCAGCCGAACTGGCGATTTGATTATCTGTGTCTGTTCGACGCAACTTTATGCTGCGAGGAAACCGATGCCGAACTTCCCGCCGAGATGCACGATTACAGGGGGTATGTTTCCCGCGTGGACCGCTTGCGCAATGATATTTCAAATGACGTTTCAGTCGGTGCCGTGGTCACACCAGATGGCGTCTGGCACGATATCAATGATTTCGGTCATCGCATGATGAATCCTGCCGAGCTGAATGAGGCTGCTCTGAAAAAGTGGAGCCGTTACTATTGGAAATTGCTGGAAGACAACCCGGACTGCTGGGTAATCGAGACATGGACTCATTCGTAGCCAGTCATCGATTACGCAGGAACATTTATTGAAGAGACTGACAGGCGGGCAGGGTGTATCACATTTAATCAGAAGAA
>JAGQQP010000765.1 GCA_020426085.1 Planctomycetaceae bacterium
GGGATGAGCTGAGGGATTGATAATCCGCACATCTTTCCCCAGTTGCCGCAGAAAACAGGCCAAAGCCAGCTCTGAACCGAGTGCATCGGCGTCCGGACGGACGTGACAGGAAAGCAGAAATTTCTGATGCGCATGAATCAGTTCACAGAGGGGGGCCCAGTTAATTGTACTCATTCATTTTTCCTGCTCTGCGATTTCCTGCTGCTTCCAGTGACTGAATTCACGTAGTCAACTGGCCATCTTAGCGCATTATTGTAAATCTATCCATTGACTGGCCAGTTTTTTTGCTGATTCGACATCAATCAGAAGTTGCGATTTAAGCGCTTCGGCATCGGCAAAGGTTTGAGTTCCCCGTAACTGTTCCAGAAACTGGACCTGGAGTTTCTGTCCGTAAATCTCTCCCGAGAAACCAATCAAATGAACTTCAACCTTGGTTTCTTCCTGTTGAAAGGTAGGGTTTCCCCCAATATGGATCGCAGCCGGATATTGTTTCCCGGCGATCACGCCGATCCCGCAGTACACGCCATCGGCGGGAATCAGCGTTTTGATTCCGGTGAGGTTCGCAGTCGGAAAGCCGAGTTGACGTCCCCGCTCGGCACCATGGTCGACAGTTCCCTCGATCTGATAGAGGCGCCCCAGCATGTCGTTCGCCTCACCCAGATCTCCCTCTTGAATTGATTTACGAACTTCGGAAGAAGAGATCATTCGCGATCCACAAACAGTTGGCTCGACAACTTCGAAAAACATTCCCGCCTGTTCGCAGAGCTGACCTAATAAAGTAACATCTCCTGCGCGATTCTTGCCAAAATAAAAATTGGGACCTTCCACCATGCCTCTGGCCTGCAGTTGATCACACAAGATCTGCTGAAAGAACTCTTCCGCGGTCAGATTCAATAAAGCCCGATCGGTGGGGTATGCGATCACACAATCCACGCCCAGGCTCTCCAGAACCTCTGCGCGCTGTTCAATCGTCATTAACTCAGGAGGAGCGTGCTCGGGACGCAGCAGGTGAATCGGATGCGGATCAAAGGTAAATACGATCGCAGGGACGTTGTGGGTTCGGGCATGCTGAACTAATGTCTGAATCATCAACTGGTGTCCTCGATGCACGCCATCAAAGTTACCGATTGAGACCATGCCCCCCCGACACACGTCGAAACCTGCTAATCCTCGTATTAACACCACTTAGTCCAACACTTAATTGTCTTTATTTAGAAAAAACTCTGGCCGACACTCAATTCTGGCTGTATCAGTTGAATCGGCAACAATCCAGAAAATGTAGAGGGTTAAGTACCATTAGGCCCACAATATTGCTACTATTAGACGTAGGGAAAGCAGTTTCCTTTTCCTTCCCCCACAAGCGCTTGAAGGTGCGCGCCTGCGACCCTCTGACGCATTTGGTATCACCGACCATTGATACCATCCAGTAACAGTCACACTTTATTATATCACTGGAGATAACGAAATGGATCAAAGCCCCATCAATCGAAGAGATTTCCTGAAAACCTCAGGAACAACGGCCGTCGCTGCCAGTGCGATCGCCGGACTGGCTTCCGCCCCCGCTTTCGGAGCCGGAAACAGCAACGAAGCGATTCGCATCGCCTTTATCGGCCCGGGTGGCCGTGGATTTGGCGCCCACGTCAAAAAGCTGGTTCAGCTGAAAAAAGATGGCATGAACATCGAACTGGTTGCCGTCGCTGATGTCTATTCAGAACATCGGGACCGCACCGCCAATTATATCAAAAAAGAGCTGGGAAATGACGTAGCCGCCTATGTCGATTACCGCGACATGCTCGAAAAAGAAAAGCTGGATGCGGTCGCCATCGGTACTCCCGACCACTGGCACGCCAAGCAGACCATCGATGCGATGAACGCCGGTCTGCACGTCTACTGTGAAAAACCCATGACCAAGAAAGTCGAAGAGGCTCTGGATGTTGTAGAAACCTGGAAGAAGACTGGCAAAATCATGCAGGTCGGTGTGCAGTCCACCAGCCTCCCCGTCTGGGATGATGTCCGTGCCCGTCTGCAGGATGGACAACTGGGTAAGGTGCTCCAGTTCCAGACCGAATACTTCCGTAACTCATCCATGGGACAGTGGCGGTACTACGCTCTGAAAAAAGAGATGAACCCGCAGAACATCGACTGGAACCTCTGGCTGGGTACCAAAGAAGGTCTGGCCGAGTATCAGCCGTTCGACCGTGCTGTCTACGCACAGTGGCGTCGATTCTGGCCTTTCGGTTCCGGTATG
>JAGQQP010000766.1 GCA_020426085.1 Planctomycetaceae bacterium
TCCCTGATATTGGTGAGAACCAGCAGATTGTTTTCAGTCAATGGATGGGCAGGTCGCCCCAGGATGTTGAAGACCAGATTGGATATCCCCTCACGGTGGCACTGCTCGGGATTCCCGAAGTCAAAACCATCCGCAGTTACTCGATGTTTGGTTTTTCAACGATCTACGTGATTTTTAATGAGAAGGCGGAATTCTACTGGTCTCGCTCCCGCGTGCTGGAAAAACTGAACAGTTTGCCTCCGGATACCCTCCCGGAGGGCGTTCAACCGACACTGGGGCCTGATGCCACCGCCCTGGGACAGATCTTTTGGTATACGCTCGAAGGCCATGATCCGGATGGCAATGTCGTTGGAGGGTGGGATTTGCGCGAATTGCGTACGGCACAGGACTGGTATGTGCGTTACGCTCTGGCTTCGGCAGAAGGGATCAGCGAAGTTGCTTCGATCGGTGGTTTCGTTCAGGAATACCAGATCGACGTTGACCCCGATGCAATGCGGGCAAACAAGGTGAGCCTGGAACAGGTTTTTAATGCCGTACGCATGTCAAATGTGGACGTGGGGGCGCGTACTATTGAATTAAACAAGGCAGAATATGTCATCCGCGGTCTGGGATTTGTCGAAAATATTGGCGACCTTGAGAAGACGGTCCTGAAGGGCAGCGACAACGTACCCATCACTGTCAAGGATGTCGCTACCGTCTCACTGGGGCCCGCTCTCAGACGTGGCGCGCTGGACAAAGAGGGTGCAGAAGCCGTAGGGGGAGTTTGCGTCGTTCGGTATGGATACAATCCGCTGGAAGCAATCAAAAACGTGAAAGAAAAAGTTGCGGAAGTATCTGTGGGGCTCCCGAGCAAGGTTTTAATTGACTTCAAGAAGATAACGCCTGACAAGATTACAGAGTATGCCCGACAGCATCACTTTGATGCCTATCAAAACGATCAATTGAATGATAAAGCCTGGGTTCAGCATTTAAGGTCCCTGGAACGCAGTGAGTGGCCAGAGTGGGCTACCATCAGCCAGATTACGGTCGTTCCGTTTTATGACCGCACAGGGTTAATTTATGAAACGCTGGGGACCCTGAACACCGCACTCACTGAGGAAATCCTGGTCACGATCATCGTCATTCTGATCAGTGTGATGCATTTGCGGAGTTCAGTTTTAATCAGTGCCCTGTTACCACTGGCTGTGCTCATGTGCTTTATTGCCATGAAAACACTGGGGGTCGATGCAAATATTGTTGCCCTGTCCGGCATCGCCATCGCCATAGGTACAATGGTCGATATGGGGATCATCCTCTGTGAAAATATCCTGAAACAACTGGATGAAGCTGGTCCGGATGCTGACCGTCTGAAAGTGATTTACAATGCTACCCGCGAAGTCGCCAGTGCTGTCCTCACTGCTGTGTCTACTACCGTTATCAGCTTTCTGCCCGTATTTACCATGATTGGGGCTGAAGGTAAGCTATTTAAGCCGCTCGCATTTACGAAAACCTTTGCCTTGATTTCCTCCGTCATTGTCGCACTGACGATTATTCCTCCCGCTGCCCATATTCTGTTTAGAGGAAAAGTTCACTCAACCTCAATCAAGCGTTTTCTTCCCTGGAGCCTGGTTATTCTTGGCATGCTGATTGTTCTGCTGGCTATCCTGAATATGCTCCCTATGGAAAATACTGGTTTCATCGGACGTTTCTCACTTCCCTGGTGGGTTGGAGCAATCGTACTGGGGCTGGGAGTGTACAATTTAATGGAACACCGAATTCCCGAACGCCTGCGCCAATTTGGGCCCCTGGCCGCAAACTACCTGGCCGTACTGGTGGTCGGCTTGATTCTAACCGAACACTGGCTCCCCCTGGGACCAGATAAAGGTTTTAGTCAAAATCTGATGTTCGTGACGCTGTTAATTGGTGGACTGCTGGCCTTCTTTCAATTCTTCCAGCGCGTCTTATATGAACCGCTGCTCCGCTGGTGTCTGAAAAACAAACTGCTCTTTCTTTCCATTCCAACACTGATCCTGTTTCTGGGCGGTTGTGCCTGGTTGGGCTTTGACCGTGTGTTCGGATTCGTTCCTGAACCAGTTCGTAATACAGCTCCTTGGAAAAGTATGGCAGCGACATTTCCGGGATTAGGTAAAGAGTTTATGCCACCATTAGATGAAGGCTCTTTCCTGTATATGCCAACAACGATGCCTCATGCCTCTATTGGCGAATCAATGGATGTACTGCAGCTCCAGGATAAACTGTTGATTTCTAT
>JAGQQP010000767.1 GCA_020426085.1 Planctomycetaceae bacterium
TTCCTCAGCGAGCTGGAAGTTGCGGATAAATTTTGGTCCGGCCCAGCGCCGGGCCTGCTTCTGCAACTCAGCATAGTGGACGATGCCGCGTTCCTTAATGGGGCCGTCGCTCATGGCAGCCAGGCGCTGACGGCGTTCGATCTGCCGTTGGGAAAGCCCCTCCGGCTGCGTGAATCCGGCAGGACCAGTCTGGGTATCCACCAGATGCACGCTGGAATATTTGGGTCCCAGATAACCAGGGCCGCGGCTCACGTTGGGATAACCGATGAGCATGTATGCGGGCACGTCGTCTGAAGCCGCACCGCGCTGGTGGGCGACGAGGGAACCAATTGACGGATAGGTCACGGTGCCGCTGATCATACGACCGGTGTGGACGAAGTTCGTTGCGAAGGCATGCTCGTCCACGATGGTGTGATTCACGGTTCGAACTGCTGTAAGCCGATCTGCGACTTTTGCTGTGCGGGAGAGGTGTTCGGTGAATTTCACACCGGGTACGACGGTGTCGATACTGGCATAGTCGGTGCCGGCGATCTTGGGCGCAGAACGCGGATTGCCCCGCCGTTTCGGATCAAAGGTGTCGAGCTGGCACATGCCACCGCCGAGCCAGATAAAAATGCAATGTTCGGCCTTACCCATCGGGAACGGTACTGACTTCGCAGGGGAGGCAAGCAGCGACGGCGCGGCGCCGACCAACGGAGATGCGGCCAGCGCGGCGGCACTTTGAGTTAGAAATCTGCGTCGATTTATCATCGTAAAAGTCCTGAGACAATGGTCTTTGTATTTAACGGATGTAGATCCATTCGGGTTGGTTCAAGGTGTGCCAGAGGAAATCCTCCACGCGTTCCCGCCAGTCGGTGTCCAGTTTGTGAGTTGGAGGATCACCGCGTCGCGCCTTGGCTTCAAGTTCGGCAGCCAGGGCATTGGCGGGGCCGTCAAGGTGATTCGACCAGGCTGTGTATTTGGGCCGAACCCGCTTGACTGTTTTTTGTGGTGGCAGATTGAGGCGTCGTTGTTCGAAGCCGGGGCCGAGCAACTCCATCGCGAACTTTTTCTCCTCTGTACTGGGTTCACGAGTGAGCAGGCGGAGGTAAAGTGTCTGGATGAACTCATCCAGCGACTGGTCTTCCAATGCCAGTTGAGTGATGCCATGGTCGTCACTCAAGCGGGTCGTCCAGGTGGCCATGGTGCCGTTGGACAGCACAGCGGGCTGGAGTACATTCGGATCGCTCTCCCGCAGTGTCACGGGCGATTGCCGGGCGCTGCGCCAGCCAAAGGATTCCAGCACAGTAATCACGGACTGGACACGGGGGAGCGTCAGGCTGGGCCGGTCGCGTTCGTTGGAAGTGGAAGCCAGCATCCAGGAACGCCGCGGTATTCCCAGAGAACGCTGGTTGGAGATGCCATCAACGTCGAAGGTCATTTCCTCGACTTTGAATGGTTTGCCAGTGGCGGAGAAAAGAGAATCCACGATCTGCTCGGCGGTCATGCGGCGTGGCGCGGGACCGACGTAGAGCGGCTCAGTCTTCAGTAGTTCGGGAAGACTGGCGCGCTGGTAGGCATGGGAGGTGAGAATGATCCGCGACACCGCCTTGAGGCTGTAGCCGGAGCGGACAAATTCGCGTCCCAGCCACTGCAGTAATTCGGGGTGCGTGCCTTTCTCTTTTTCCCAGTCGCCGGGATCTTCCACCAGACCGCGTCCCATGAGCCGTTGGCAGACGCGGTTAGCCATCACCTGGGCAAAACGTTCATTCTGCGGCGCGGTGATTAAAGCGGCCAGTTGTTCGCGGGTGTTCCGGGGATCGGCTGCCAGTTCCTGAACGACATCTTTGCTGGAAAACTGATTGAAAGGCCAGACCGGTTGCACATCAACCCCCGGTTTCAATGTGACCTCGATCAACGGCTTGCGTCCGCCCACGCTCAGTTTATCTGTCGAAACGCTGCTGGTGGCGGGCACCTGGACAGGCTTTTTCGAAAGCAAGGCCGCCAGTTGGAACAGCTGCTCCTGCTTGGAGGACCGCACTGGAGAATCGTGGCAACGCGAACATTTCATCTGCACGCCGAGGAAGGCGCTGGCGAGGATGGCACCTTTTTCCGCCATCGGGGCGTCGTTCTGACCGGCCAGTGCAAACCCCGCGGGGCCACCATTGCTTGAGCTGCCTTCCATGCGAATCAGCTCAGTTACGAAAGCGTCCATCGGCTGATCGTCGCGAAGCGAGTCATAGATCCACCAGCGGAAGGGGCC
>JAGQQP010000076.1 GCA_020426085.1 Planctomycetaceae bacterium
TGGTCGAAAAAGGTTTTGAATAAGCGTACTCTGATTATTAACTGATAGATTCCCGTCTGAAAGGACGTATAACGCATGCTGACTCAAGAAGGTTGTCTGGCACGACAGAAACGATTGTGGGAAACGGTTCCCGATCACCTCGAATGGATTCTGATCGCGGATCCCCGTCACGTTCTGTATCTTTCCAACTTCCTGGTGCAGCCCTGCAGTTTTTCCCGGGGCGAGCGGGCCTTGCTGCTGCTGGATCGTGAGAAGGGCGTCACGTTGATTGGTGATAACTTCACCCTCCGTTCTTCCGCTGCCGAGTTTTATGTCGATCACGAGGCGATTGAAACCTGGTATGACCATAAACACTCAGTTGAAAATCGCGATCATGCGTTGTTTAAAGCCTTGAAGTCGGTGGTGCCTCAGCTGAAAGGTCGCCCCGGTGCGATTGAAGCGGAATGGCTGCCCGTAGGAGCATTGCAGGAACTGGAGATCACGCAGACCGATGCAACTCTCGAACTGGGAAGTACACTGCGCCAGCTGCGTCGTCAGAAGCATGCCGACGAAATTGCCTTGCTCAAACAGTGTATGCAGGCCTGTGATGCCGGCCATGCCTGTGCCCGGGAAGTCGTCGAAGCGGGGAAAAGCGAATTCGACATCTTTCGTAAGGTCCAGGCAGCGGTGCTGCAGGCGGCTGGTCTGCCTGTGATCATTTACGGCGACTTCCGTGCTTCTACTCCTGCGGTACCCAAAGCGGGCGGCTTGCCTTCCGGGCATGTTCTGGAGAATGGCGATCTGTTCGTTCTGGATTATTCTGTGGTGATCCACGGTTATCGCAGTGACTTCACCAATACGATTGCGGTTGGTGAACCGAGTGCGGAACAGGAAAAACTGTTCGGTCTCTGCCAGGCCGCCATGCAGGGAGGCGAATCGACGCTCAAAGCGGGAACTAAATGTGCTGACGTGCATGCAGCGACCGCCGCTCCTCTCTGGGATGCTGGCTATAAAGAGAACTTTCAGCATCATGCCGGCCATGGTCTGGGGCTGGGACATCCGGAAGCGCCGATCCTGGTTCCAGAAAGTATTGATACGCTTCTGGCGGGAGATGTGGTTACTCTGGAACCCGGCGTTTACGTGGAAGGGGTTGGCGGAATGCGGATCGAGCATAACTATCTGATCACGGAAGATGGCTTTGAACGATTGAGTAATCACGTCATCGCGCTGAAGTAACTGGATTCGGCATTCAATCTCAAATCGGGTACCCGTGACTATGTCCTCTTCTGGTTTCTCGGAATGGATAGAAGACGACCTGCAGAAACTACGGAATGCAGGTTTGTTTCGTTCGCGACGTACCTTCAAACCGCTGCCGGACGGACGTTGTCTGCAGGAAGGCCGGGAACTGGTCAATCTTTCCAGCAACGATTATCTCAACCTGGCTCACGATCCACGTCTGATATCAGCGGCGGTCTCGGCTCTTGAGGAAACGGGAGTCGGTGCCCGTGCGAGTGCCCTGGTCAGCGGTCGTACGGAATGGCATGCGCAACTGGAACAGCGACTGGCTGATTTTGAGGGAACAGACACAGCGATTCTGTTTCCCAGCGGTTATGCTGCGAATCTGGGAGTCGTGTCCGCCCTAGCGGGTGAGGGAGACACGATCTTCTGTGATCGGCTGAATCATGCCAGTCTGGTCGATGGGTGTCGACTCGCAGGTGCAGCGTTTCGCGTTTATCGTCATGATCGTCTTGATAAACTGAAACGGGAACTGGAGAAAAAAACGGGTGATGGAAAAACCATCATTGTGACGGATTCCATCTTCAGTATGGATGGCACCTGGGCACCTCTGGTCGACCTCTGTGAACTGGCGGAACAGTATCATGCGATTCTGGTCGTGGATGAAGCACACGGGACGGGTGTCTGGGGTCCATCGGGACGTGGACTGGCTGAAGAATTAAATGTCGAATCGAGGGTCACCATTCGCATCGGTACGCTGAGTAAAGCGCTGGGAGCCATGGGGGGATTTGTGTCCGGCTCTGATTCCCTGATTGAATGGCTCTGGAATCGGGTGCGGACACAGATCTATTCGACTGCCCTGCCCCCTGCGATCTGTGCGGCTGCGTGTGAGTCACTCGAGATTATCAACGCAGAACCACAGCGCAGGCAGCAATTGCATGCGCAGGCAGATTTTCTGCGTCAGGAACTGGCAGCACGGTCGTTACTGGCTGACACTACATCCGCTGGGCCGATTATCCCTGTCATTCTCGAAGCACCTGAAAGAACGATGGCAATTGCAGCAGATTTACAGGCTGCTGGCTTTCTGGCAGGATCAATTCGGCCTCCCACGGTCCCTCAGGGGACTTCGCGACTGCGAATTTCGGTCACCAGTGCCCACCAGCGCGAGGATCTGGAGCGGTTTTTAAAAGCATTGGACCATTCCCTCGCCAGATACGGGCAATCGCGATAAGGTATGCAGATCAGTATTTTCTACTATCCCACTGAAATAAAAGTCACCGCTTCTGTTCAGGCAGATATCATCAACGTTTGAAGTACCCCTATGAATTTTCGTGATCAAATTAAAAATGAATACCCGTTTGAATCCCATTGGATGAAGATCGACGGTTATCAATATCACTATCTGGATGAAGGCGCAGGCCCGGTCCTGCTGATGGTACACGGCAATCCAACCTGGAGTTTTGCCTGGCGACGCCTGGTCAAACAGCTCTCTCAAAAGTACCGTGTGATTGCAGTCGATCATATGGGATGTGGGTTGTCTGATAAGCCACAGAATTATTCCTATCAACTCGCGTCACACATTGAAAACCTGAAAACACTCATTCAGGAACTGGATCTTCAGAAGATAACGCTGTTTGCACATGACTGGGGTGGTGCCATCGGCATGGGGGCTGCCGTTGATCTGCCAGAACGGTTTCAGCGGTTTGTGCTCATGAATACGGCCGCCTTTCGTTCCCAGGAGATTCCGCTGCGGATTGCCGTTTGCCGAATCCCGTTTCT
Organism: Planctomycetaceae bacterium; assembly: GCA_020426085.1. GTDB lineage: Bacteria > Planctomycetota > Planctomycetia > Planctomycetales > Planctomycetaceae > Gimesia. Next base: position 2,995 of record JAGQQP010000076.1, read on the forward strand.
GGGAGCCTGGGGAGTGCGTGGACTGAACCTGTTTTCCGGGGCTGCTGTGAAAATGGCGGTCGAGAAACCTGAACGAATGACTGAGGAAGTCAAAGCCGGTTTTCTGGGACCTTACGACTCCTGGGAACATCGCGTCGCCGTCCATCAGTTTGTGAAAGACATTCCTTTGAAGTCATCACATCCCAGCTATCAGACGTTGCAGCATGTTGAAGAGGGGCTGCAGCAGTTCACAGCACATCCCATGTTGTTGATCTGGGGCGAAAAGGACTGGTGTTTTACCACCAACTTCCTCGACGAATTTGAACGTCGCTTCCCGGCAGCGGAAACTTTGCGGATTCCCGATGCCGGTCATTACGTGTTTGAAGATGCACACGAAATCATGCTGCCCCGGATTGAAACATTCCTGGAGCAGCATGCCTGATCGGGTTTAAAAGTCACCAAAGTCAGGATTAATCAGGTGCTCGGTACTGCCCAGGTGGGAGACTTTTTCAATTTGCTTCCGGGGTTTTTTCGGCTTATAAGCTTCGAAATCATCGACACGAAACTCAGTCACCATATGGTTGATCCGGTTTTCGATATTTGTCAACTGATCCCCCTCATCCGGAGCGACAAACGTGAAAGCGGCTCCTTTCTGATTGGAAGACAGGCGCCCGACTCGACCGATGCGGTGCACGTAGTCGTCACTGAATTCCGGGATATCGAAATTGATGATGTGGGAAATCCCGCTGACATCAATTCCACGCCCCATGACATCGGTGGCAATCAGCAGTCTGATTTTTCCTTCACGGAATTTTTTCAGCACACGATCCCGTTTCGGTTGTGGTAAATCTCCGTGGATGGCGGCCACGTCTTTGAGCTTTTTCGAGAAGATGCGATCCAGTTTGTCGGCACCGCGTTTCGTTCGCGTAAACACGATCGTCTGTTTGGGGCGTTCCTGAAACAGCAGTCGCGTCAGCAGTTTGATTTTACGGTCGGGGTCGACGGTGATGTAATACTGATCGATGGCGTCGACGCTGACTTTATCTTCCGAAAGGTCGATCATCACCGGATCCTGCATATAGCGGTTCGCCAGTCGCTCCACAGGCGGAGGTAAGGTTGCCGACAGTAGCAGTGTCTGTCTTTTCTCGGGGCACTTTCGCAGGATCTTTTCGATATCCGGACGGAAGCCGATATCGAGCATGCGGTCTGCTTCATCGAGTACGACGAAGCCCAGTGTATTCAGTTTGAGATTGCCGCGGTTAATATGATCGATCACACGACCTGGCGTTCCGACGGCGATCTGAGCCCCTTTTTTCAGTTGGTTTTCCTGGGGGCGAACCGGTTTGCCACCTACCAGTACGGCGATGCTTAACGATTTCGACGTGCACAGTTTCCGGATTTCAGCGGCAACCTGCTCGCTCAGTTCGCGAGTGGGTGCCAGAATTAAAGCCTGCATTCCAGGTAGTCTAAGATCGATCTGCTGGAGCACGGGGAGTGAAAAGGCGGCGGTTTTGCCGGTTCCCGTGCGAGCCTGACCGATACAGTCCTGCCCCGTCACTGCAATCGGAATCAGTTCTGACTGGATCGGGCTGGGAGTTTCGTACCCTGCTTTGCTCAGGTCTTTTAAGATTTTTTCATTCAGTCCTAACTGTGAAAAACTGGATTTCGAAGGTTTTTTTTTCTTCTTTTTCTTTTTGGGATTCATTTCCTGTATTTTCCTGCTGAGGCAGGAGAAAACTCGCTCTGCGATGAGGCATTCCTGTTGGGGTGATTACTCTGGCTGCGGATCACTTTCGCTGTCCGTACCAGACTGTTTTAAGCTGTCGAGACTTGCCTGTTCTCGAACCGAAACCCCAATCAAACGTTTGATGTCATTACTGTCAATGGCCTCTTGTTCAACGAGTGCTTTTGCCAGCAGATCAAGTTTCTCCCTGTTTTCTGTTAATATTTTCACGGCCCGCTCTTCCGCAGCATTCATGAAACGCTGCATTTCCTGGTCGATGACGTGTGCAGTTTCTTCGCTGCATTCACCTTGTGATTTCATCTCTTTCCCCAGGAACGGGTTTTCATCGGAGTGGCGGAATGCCACTGGTCCGATGACATCACTCATGCCCCACTGCCCCACCATTTTTCGTGTGATCTGGGTAGCACGTTTAATATCGTCTGCTGCTCCGGCGGTGTGTTCACCAAACACGAGGCCTTCTGCAGCGCGTCCGCCTAACATGAACGCTAACTGGGAGTGGAGTTGTTTCTCTCCCATGTTGTATCGTTCTTCATCGGGGAGAAGCTGAGTCACACCCAGCGCTCTGCCACGAGGAATTACGGTCACTTTGTGTACCGGATCAATTTCCGGCAATAACCAGGCCAGCAATGCATGCCCGGCTTCGTGATAGGCTGTCATTTCCCTTTCTTTTTCGCTCAGGATCTCTTCGCGAGGCGGTCCCATCAGGACGCGATCCCGGGCATTATCAAAGTCTTCATTATCGACCTGCCCCTTATTTAAACGGGTGGCTGACAATGCGGCTTCATTCACAAGATTCTTCAGATCAGCGCCGGAAAACCCGATCGTGCCGGCAGCAATTTTCTGTAAATCAACATCTTCCGAAAGTGGGATCTTCCTGGAGTGTACTTTCAAAATGGCAGCCCGGCCCTCTTTGGTGGGACGGTCTACGGTGATGTGTCTGTCGAAGCGTCCGGGACGCAATAAGGCCGGGTCCAGCACATCGGGACGGTTAGTGGCAGCGATGATGATGACTGCTTCATTCTGCTGGAAGCCGTCCATTTCGCTCAACATCTGATTCAGGGTCTGTTCGCGTTCGTCATGACCACCCCCCAGGCCAGCACCTCGAATTCGTCCCACGGCATCGATTTCATCGACGAAAATGATACAGGGGGCGTTTTCTTTTGCCGTGCGAAACAGGTCGCGTACTCGACTGGCACCCACGCCGACAAACATCTGAATAAATTCTGAACCATTGATGGAGTAAAAGGGGACCCCTGCTTCGCCTGCCGTGGCGCGAGCCAGCAACGTTTTTCCCGTTCCGGGAGAGCCCATCAGCAACACGCCTTTAGGGATCTGTGCTCCCAGGCGCTGAAACTTGGCAGGAGTTTTCAGGAATTCCACAACTTCCTGCAGTTCCGCTTTGGCCTGTTCCATGGCAGCCACGTCATCGAAAGTGGTTTGCTCTTCAGAGGGGCGAAACCGCTTTGCCGGACTTTTCGTAAAATTACCCAGCATGCCGGATCCCATGGGGTCCGCAGATCGTCTCAGCATGAACCAGAAGAACCCGATGATCAACAGTGGGCCGATTAACCAGGGCAGGATATAGGCACCAATGCCGACGTTGGTGCTTTCTGCCTTGAAGGTGACTCCCTGTTTTTCCAGTTCGGGAAGCAGGTTCCGGTCTTCAACCGGATGTGAAGGCAGAACGGTATTGAATTCCTCGGCCAGTTTTTCGTCTTTTTTCTCTTTATCAGGATTCTCGGGCCTGGTTTTCCATTTTCCTGTCAGGATATCTCCATGGAAATCAACTGAATCAACGTTCCCCCGTTTGAGTTCTGAAACAAAGAAACTGTAATCCACCTTCGATCCAGTATTCTCGGGCGAGTTCTTCATCAAGACCAGGCTGCCGATGACCAGAATGAGCAGGATGATCAGCCAGGGACCGGTTGATGGGGTATTCTGAATTTCTTTGCCTGGTTGCTTCTGAGGAGCTTTGCCTTTGGGAGGAGTTGCCTGGGGGTTCTCCGGAGGAGAGGCCATATGATGTTCCGTTCGTTTACTGAGATCTATTACTGTTTGCTGATAACTGTATTTCTCATGGTGTGACAATCACGTCGCATCAGCCGTCTTAGCGGAATTTTGTACTGCGAAATTACAGGTGACAGATGTTTCTTTCTGAGTTTCAGTAACATGTTGCTGATTCTATGGGAAAATCTGTGTCACAGGCAATGCTGGCAGGGCTGTTTTTAGAAAGGATCGGGTAAGCAATTAATAAATTAAGTGCTTCATAATTGGGACCTTAATGCATCAGGTCACGGGGTGATGTCAATCTTTCAGGCCGTAGCGCACAATACACCAGAGCGCCTTCACGCCGTCACGCCAGCCGATTTTCTTGCCTTGATCATAGGTGCGGCCATCGTAGCTGATTGACATTTCAAAGATCCGGCACTGGCGGCGAGCCACTTTTGCAGTCAGCTCTGGTTCGATACCAAATCGATTCTGACACAGTCCCGGTGCAATCTCTTTAATGACTTCCTTTTTGAAGAGTTTGTAACAGGTTTCCATATCTGTCAGATTGAGGTTGGTAAAGCAGTTGGAAAGTGTGGTCAGGAACTTGTTTCCTAGAAAATGCCAGTAATACAGGACCCGATGTGGCTGATCTCCCAGGAAGCGGCTGCCGTAAACGACGTCTGCTTTGCCTTCAATAATAGGCTGCAGTAGCCGCGGATATTCGGAGGGATCATACTCGAGGTCTGCATCCTGAATCAGCATGACGTCCCCCTGGGCTTCCATAAAGCCGGTCCTGACGGCAGCACCTTTTCCCTGGTTCTGTTCATGGAAGATCACGCGGACCTGGTTTTGCGGATCATTTTCCACCTGCATCTGCTCTTCCAGATTTCTCAGAATCTCTCGAGTGCCATCCGTGCTGCCATCATCCACCAGTACCAGTTCTTTTCGAATGGGAACTGCTTTTACCTGACTGATGAGATTTTCGACGGTTTTATGTTCGTTGAAAATAGGGATCACCACAGACAGCAGGAAATCGGGAGGAATCGGATAGAAGCCAAGCTGACGGCAACCAGCTTCCCCCAGAGATCTCTTGAGTGAATTGTACCATTCGTTGGTATAAGGGTATCCGTGTTCATCCGCTTGAGGAACTGAGGTCATTGAGAGCTGGTCCATGGGTAACTTTTAACTGATCGGAAAAAAATTGAATATGTAAAACGGAGAATGAAATCCGTTGCCTTGAATTGTATCGAGTGGAGAACGAGTTTGATACCAGTTTCCGTATGTGGTTGCTGCTACGAGCGAAAACAGCTTATTCTGTATTATAAGTCGTAAATTCCAACTGCAAGAGGAGTTTCTATATCCTTTTTGCTTTCGATACTGGCGAAGTAGAACAAACCGGTTTACATTATCCATACTGTCAGACCGAATCTCCGAGTTATATGGCTTATTCAGGTTTTGATAATTAACTGTACGAATGATATCTCAATCTCTGAGGAGCGCTCATGAAATCGACAACAGTACTGCTTACCGATGTGAGTTCTCAAACCTGGATCGAAGAGACCCTGATCGATGCAGTGTCTCACCCCGATTTTTCCAAAGAGACCGGCTGGTTCATAAAAAAACAGCAACTGCATGGCGGCACCTCCGAAGGCGTCGATCTGATCACCATACACAATGGTGCGTTAACACTCTCGGTTCTGCCCACCAGAGGCATGGGGGTCTGGAAGGGCATGTATCAGGGAACGCCTGTTGGATGGGACTCTCCCGTCAAAGCACCTGTGAATCCGGCGTACATCGATCTTTCTGAACGAGGGGGGCTGGGCTGGCTGAGTGGCTTCAATGAACTGATCTGTCGTTGTGGCCTGATTTCGAATGGTCCTCCCGGTAAAGATCGGGGCGGAAATCCTCTGGAATCAGAATTAACACTGCATGGACGGATTGCCAATACCCCCGCGCATTTTGTAAGCGTGACCCTTGATCCAGAGGATGGCGGCTGGATCAGACTCACCGGGAAAGTTCAAGAAGCCATGCTGTTTGGCAGCCAGTTGCTGCTGGAAACGACTCTGGAAACACAACTGGGCTCGAATACGTTTCGAATTCGTGATCGGGTGAGCAATCCTGGTGCAGACAATGCTGAGTCTGAACTCTTGTATCACATTAATGTGGGGGCTCCATTTCTGGAAGAGGGAGCCCGGTTTGAGATGCCTTTTGCAGAGATGGCACCCCGGGATCCCCGCGCTGCGGAAGGTGTGAAGGAAATGAATACCTATCTTGGGCCGACAGCAGGGTATGCGGAACAGGTCTATCTATTTGATCCTGTTGCTGATGAGCAGGGTTTTACTCCTGCTTTGCTTTCCAGCAAAGATGGGGGAATAGGGTTTCTGGTGAACTTCAAAAGGTCGACACTCCCCTGCTTTACTCTCTGGAAGAATACGCAGCCTGAGGTGAATGGGTACGTGACTGGTCTGGAGCCGGGTATCAATTTCCCGAATTTTCGTGCAGAAGAACGGGAACGGGGGCGACTCAAGAACCTTGATCCTGGAGACAGCTACGAGACGGAATTTGAAGTCTCGATTTTGAATAATTCGAATTCTGTTGATGCCGTGAGACAGAAAATCACGAAACTAACTGAACAGGCCCCTTCAGTGATCCACAGCGACCCGCATTCGAAGTTTTCATGAAGCTGGCACGGGGATGTTTCAGCTTCGTTGATGCAGACGGTCTGAATCGCACCAGAATCGACGAAAAAATAGAAGAAATCAGCGATTTCATCACATTCTGCCGCCTATATGGCTGGAATTAAATCAAATGGTTCTGATATATTTGCTGGACTGATCTCCTGGGTGTATCGATCAATGTGTTGTGCATTGGCCACCGAGTGAGACGATTGGTTTTGGAGAAGTTAATATTCACTGGATGGTTGCGGGAGATTCTCTGATCTCTTCGCTTTTTTTTTCGATTGTTAGTTTGCGTTCATTGGCAAGTTAACGGAATTTCTGGTGCCCGTTTCGGCTGCACAGACTCGTTAACGAAGAGACGTCTTTGTAACACTGGGACGGCTGATCCAAAGGATTTCAGATCCCCGGCCCCTGACATCAAATTGAGACTGACTTTCCTGCAAGAATATGATTTCGAAATTTTAAGTGTAGTTGGACTTTTTTTAGTATGGTTGATCGTAATTTAATTCGAGAGTTTGGTGTTTCCGATGAAGACCTGGATGCCGCGTTCGCCGAGGTCATGCCGGAAGTCGATGCCGATGTAGAAGGTGATGAAAACGACTGGGTACTGGATGATGTGTACGCTTCCGTCTCCTGTGCCTATGATGTCAATCAGATTATTGACGGTGTGGTTCTGAGTGTGGACGGTGAAGAGGTTCTCGTCGACATCGGATTCAAAAGTGAAGGTGTTGTCCACATCGATGAGTGGTCTGAGGATGAAGAACCTCCCAAGGCCGGCGACAAGGTTCAGGTCCTGCTCGAAGAAGTAGAAGATGAATTCGGTTTAACCATGCTCTCCAAGCGGAAAGCAGACCGGATTCGCGAATGGGAAAAAGTCATCGCGACCCATGCCGAAGGCGATGTGGTTTCCGGTACTGTGGTTCGCAAAATCAAGGGTGGTCTGCTGATCAATATCGGCGTGAATGTCTTCCTGCCCGCCAGCCAGGTCGATATCCGTCGTCCTTCAGACATCGCCAACTACATTGGTCGTACCATTGAGTGTGTGATCCTGAAAATCGATGAAGCCCGTCGAAACATTGTTGTTTCACGTCGTAAGCTTATCGAAGAAAAACGCGAAAAGCTCAAGCAGGACCTGCTCAGCAAAATCGAAGAAGGTCAGATCGTCAAGGGGATTGTCAAAAACATCGCCGATTTCGGTGCCTTCGTCGATCTGGGCGGAATCGACGGTCTGTTACACATTACCGACATGAGCTGGGGACGTATTAACCATCCCACAGAGATCGTCAAGATTGATGACGAAATCGAAGTCATGATCCTGAGTGTCGATCGCGATAAAGAAAAGATCGCTCTGGGTCTGAAACAGAAATCACCCAGCCCCTGGGAACTGGTCGAATCCAAATACCCCGTTGGTACCAAGGTTATTGGTCACGTTGTCAACGTGATGTCCTACGGTGCCTTCGTGAAACTGGAAGATGGTATTGAAGGTCTGGTCCACATCAGTGAAATGTCCTGGACCAAACGCATCAATCACCCCAGCGAACTGGTCAACATCGGCGACGAAGTCGAAGTCGTTGTTCTGGGCGTCAACAAAGACAAGCAGGAAATCTCTCTGGGTATGAAACAGACTCAGTCCAATCCATGGGACGAAGTCACCAAGAAGTATCCGGAAGGTGCCAAGGTCAAGGGAACTGTTCGCAACCTGACCAACTACGGTGCCTTCATCGAACTCGAAGAAGGTGTCGACGGTCTGCTGCACGTCAGCGATATGTCCTGGACACGTAAGA
>JAGQQP010000768.1 GCA_020426085.1 Planctomycetaceae bacterium
TTCGCGGGGCAGTTTTCGCTCCCTTATCGCGTGCTGAACGCGGTCACCGCTTACACGGAATACGTGGGGAAGACCTTCTGGCCGACGGGGCTGACCCTGTTCTATCCGCACCGCACGATCTCTCCACTCGCGGGCATTCTGGCCTCCGGATTCCTGCTGCTGGTGAGCGTGATGGCGTTCGTGTGGCGTCGGCGCAGACCGTATGTCTTCACGGGCTGGTTCTGGTTTCTGGGAACGCTGGTTCCGGTCATCGGCCTGGTCCAGATCGGTATGCAGCGCATGGCCGATCGTTATACCTATCTGCCTCTGACCGGGATTTTTCTGCTCGTCGTCTGGCTGGTGGACGACCTGGTACGGGAAAGTACGCTGCGGAAGCTGGTGCTGCCGATGATCACGGCGCTTTCGATCTTCCTGTTGACACTCACTGCATTTCAGCAGACGGCACTCTGGGGCGGTAATGTGGCACTCTACTCGCATGGCCTGGCGGTGACGGAAGAGAATGGCAGGATGCACCAGATGCTGGCCGTGGCATTGTGGGAGCGGAAAGAGATGCCGGCCGCATTAAAGCAGTTTGAAGAGAGTGCCCGATTGATGCCTCAAAATCACACGGTCTTTTTGAACTGGGGGAGGCTGCTGCGCGAGCTGGGTCAGCCCGATGAAGCCGCTGAGAAACTGACGCGTTCGATTGAACTCAACCCGCGCAATGCCCCCGCTTATTTTACGCTGGGCAGAATCTGGGAAAGCCGCGGCCGTCTGGACAAAGCCCGCGAGATGTATGAAACCACGCTGGCCCAGGACCCGAATTTCGACAGTGCCTGGTATAACCTGGGACTCCTGCAGTTGAAAGAGGGACGGCAGCCGGAAGCGATTGCTGCCTTTCAGCGGACACTCTCAATCAATCCACGACATGCTTCCGCACACAATAATCTGGGTGTGATTTATCTGTATCAGCAGAATTTCGGTCAGGCGAAAAACCATTTTGAAGCGGCACTTCGCATCGACCCGAAACTCAAGCAGGCAAAACAGGGCCTCGATTTTATCAACTCGCAGATCAACGGTTCCCGATGAGGGGGGGGAAGCGGGGTGGCACTGATCGCTCAGGCAAGAATCGCTTCAACCATATCTCCAGTTTGTTCCCATCGAGTCATACTAATAGAAGTAAAGCGTCAATAGTATTTCACATCAACTCTCAGCACTGTTGGTCAAGCCAACAGTGCCACCCAACGTTGGGGTGATGCTGGAAAACGAACTCGGCGGAATGCTGTGACTTAATCTCCTGATTTTCCCACGAACACATATTCCATTGGCTGGCCGGCTTCGTAGATGGTCAGATAAACGGCGTGCCAGTGTTCGCAATATTCATGCAGCAGGCCGGACTGATCTGCGGACTCGATCATGGCCCGGGTGGGTTGAATGGTGCCGAACAGGGTTTGCAGCTGGTCCTCGCTGAGCGGGGTCGCGGCTCCTGGTTGCGGGGTGGGGGAGACGTGGTGGATGTCGAGGATGGAATGCGTGCCCACCTCCGCGGAGAGTTCGAGAGCCGCTTCAATTGATTCGGGGGCAGGGGAGTCGCCGGTATCCAGAACTTCCCGGGCGGCGAAGACGAAGCCTTTCTGGTCGATCTGTTCGATCATCCGGCCGACATCGCGGGTCTGCTTCTCGGACTCGGTCGTATCAAAGCCCAGGCCTTTGAGTGCCTGGTCCAGTTCCTGGCTGATTTTGAGCAGTTTCTGCAGATCGCTACTCGGCGGTGCCGACTTCTGCAGCGTGGCAGCGTCGGTTCCTTCAAGCAGATCGCCAGGCAGCGTATACTCGCGGCGGTCAAACACCATTTGACGCAGTTGCTGCAGACTGAAATCCACATCATGAGTGTACGTACAATAATAAAGCCAGCCTGTCGCTGCCATGTGCTTCTCCGTGTCTATTACAGGCCCGTGCACGAAATTAACACCTGCATCATAAATACCCTTCTGCAAATCGGATTACAAGCACTGATTTCTTGGTACAACAAGAAAAGAGAATTTATCTGCTACCACGAAAAACACGAACGGGCACGAAAATCAGTCGGGTTGAACGCGTATCCCTGGCAGAAGAAACTGTACTGATTCGAGAGAAATCGTTTGCTTCGCATAGTGAGGCAGATTATCGTAGTGGTTCAGCCGCCTGCTCCTGTTTCATGAAGAACCGGCGCACGCGATCGCCGGTTACAAATGTGTGCTATTCTTTAAAACGGGTGTATTC
>JAGQQP010000769.1 GCA_020426085.1 Planctomycetaceae bacterium
GTAGTGGTATAATTCAATCAGATGATCCGATTGTCTTTTATTTGTAAAAATATCGGAACCAGTTCTGGAAGGCATTCTGCTTCATGAACTTGTCATCTTCATCTGTTGACTTGGGTTTGCGAGAGTCTGCCAGCGTCGCTTTTCCTTTACCGTCTGTTTCGTCGGCAGATTCAAACTCGGGTTCATCCCCTTCTTCACTGTCAGCTCTCCGGGAAGAACTGGTAATGGGTGCATCTGTTGTGAAGATGTTAGGAACCATATTCTGATTACCGACCCGTGAGCCCTTCCTCGGCTTCGGTTTGGACGATTTCAGATCACCCGACTTCAGAGCCAGTAGAGAATCGTCGTGAACCGGGCGGTAATACATGCGTCCGCCTTCCGGCAAAGCATCGATTTCCACCTGGCCTTCGATATTACCCTGCTGATGAGCCTGTAAAATCATTTGTGCAATATCGGGGTAGCTGGCTCCCATATCCACCGCGGTACGAATCACGACGGCGATATTTTTGGAGACCAGTTTACGCTGATCGGGTTCATCTACTTCATATTTACTGACAGTCAACTGCTCGGCACCGGGTGCTCCCGTGATCAATACCTTGCCGGCACGAACGGTGAGCGGCACTCGGAATTCCTGTTCGGAACCAAACAGCACCACTTCCGGATGTTTACGGTGAGTGACATGAATCATCGGGCCGCCATTCTTCGGTCCGCCCGGTTTGGCATTCGGATCGTGAGTCGTCACGGTCTCCAGTTCGGTCTGCAATACGTGCAGCAGGAACTGTCCGTTCATATCTTCCCCTCGAATAAAGGGATCGTTTTTATCCAGTGTCCACAAGGCGCGGAAGGCACCGTAGCGGGTTTCTGCACTGGTCATACTCATCAGTTCGCGCAAATGCAGATGCGCCTCCGGTTCATCGAGGGCCGACATGGCGGCCAGAGCATAGACTCGGAACGCCGGTTCTTCCCGGGCGGCATCCGCCAGATCCTTAATACCCGAACCATCATCCAGGTAGGCCAGCGCCACCGCCGCATGGAAGCGGACTTCCAGCAGAGGACTCTTCAACGCCGATTTCAAAATCGGGATGGATTTTTTCCCGATCGCTTCCAGTTCAATCGAGGCCCGCTCTGCTTTTTCCGGAATCATAATTTCTTCCGTGAGTTTCTGCATGCGCACCCGTTGCGCCACATCGGTTTCCCGGAAGGCAATATACCGGACCACCTGCAGATAGCGTGAATCGTTATGCTTATAGCGTGGCTTTAACTTGAGTACCACTTTTTTGTCTGTCTTGGCTTCGGCCAGTGGTTCTTCAATTCCGTATTTATCAAAGTGATGGAAGCGGGTACCAATGCGGTTGGCAATACGCTGTGCGTTTCGAATACTCTTGAAATCATTTCGCAGGTACAGAGCCAGGTCACGATCTTCCGCCACCGAAATTCCACCTGCCAGAATGCGACCACGACGTAAAAGTCCCGAAGTCCCTTTTTTGCGATCTTCTTCGGACATGGGGGGAATCAGAATCGGTCCCTGTGCCTTCGCCAGGATATGACCTTTCAGCAGTCCGCGTCCCTGAATCATCGCCTGTTCGGCCAGGTAGGATTCCATCAGCCAGCCCCCTTCGAGGCTGGTCGCTTCACTGTTACCGGGCAGGTAAACTTCCACGTCAAAGGTTTCCCCTTTGCGGATCAGTGGTGGCAGATAAGCTTTCACAATCACCAGTGCCGTCGAAGGGCTGCGCAGAATCTGGTTCGGGTTCTTGACATTCCGGCGACGCATCTCGCGCAATAAAGCTTCACGGTGAACCGAAGGAGGCGGGTTGCCGCCTGTCCCATTCAGACCGGTGACGAGACCTACGCCCTGCAGCGCGATCAGGTTCTTACCGGTAATCTGGGTGTATTCGCCAATGAATGGCGTATCGACCTTGGTCTCAAACTTCTCGATTTCAGACGTCGTTTCATCTTCATCCGGACTCTGCGAACGCATACTGGCCGACTTCAACCAGCCCTGCGGATTCAGATTGAGTTTCTGACAGCCCGTAAAACCGACAGTCAGGATGATCACGACGATTAATAAATTGACAGTGTTCTTCACAGTACGACCCCGTTTGTGAGAAAATAGTCTTTTCAGAATGTTTGTTTTCAACAAAGACCGGTCCCGAACGCAATTTGACCCTCAAGCAGCCAGGTGGTTTAAATACAACCTGTGCCTGTCCAGTTATTTAAACTGAATTACGCATTGAG
>JAGQQP010000770.1 GCA_020426085.1 Planctomycetaceae bacterium
GTTTTGAGCTCGGGATCAAGCTCGACCATCGGGAGCCGGACGGTATCGGCGACGGCATGGGCCAGCCGTGAACCATACGATTCCGCCAGTTCCTGTGTGCGGCGGGGAAGGGGATTCTGGTCGGCTCCGCAACCCATGTAAAACATGGCAGTGACGCCGGGAAACATGGCTTCCAGATCGTATTGTGCGAAACCGGCGTAATCGCCACACCACTTTTGAAAGCTCAGAGTCGTATTATGACAGGCATAACCGAAGACGAGTGTTTTGAGTTGCCCTTCTTTATCTTTGACGGCGAGGACCGGAACACTGTGGTCCACGGGCCCTTTGAGGTCGTGTGCTTTTCTGAGTCCGGGGACTTCCGATTCGATATTATTACGGCGGTTGACAGCAAAACTGGTGAAGCCGGTTCCCGTCCAGAGGGTCGCCGGTTCGAGTTCGCTGATTGCTTTTCCGACGGCATCGACCAGCTGCTGTTCCAGCTTTTCTGAATACGCATTGATTTTTTTAATGTGCTCGGGAGTCAGGGGATAGATATCGTTGAGCGCCCGTCGCAAGACAGGACCGCAGTGGGTGTGCGAGCTGTTCAACATGATCTGGCTGCGTTCCAGGTTGTATTTTTCCTTCAGGGCCGCACAGACATTGTTGTAGATCGACTGGGGGATACCCAGCGTGTCGGTCGAGACAATCACGCCCCGGTGCCCGTCGCGTGCTTCGATGACCAGGACTTTCATCCAGAGATCATGGATCTTGCCGTCCGCGGGAGCCGTGCGTCCGCCATAACCGGCCATCCAGAGGTTTTCTTCCGGGGTAATCACAACGCTGACCGAAGCGGCTTTCCAGAGTGCTTCTGAAGCAGAAGTTCGAACGGGCTGTAGCAGAAACAGGCTGCAAAACAGAAATGGTAGAAATCCGAGGCGAATCTGCGTTAGATATTTCATGGAGAAGACCTCTCACTTATGAGTACAAATGACGAACAAACTAAATATTCTTTAAAAACTGTTTATTCAGGGTAAAGCGGGACCGGAAACATATCAAGCGTGCGGGATATGAGCGGACCTGTTTCGACAAGTAAAAATTTGTTTCTACTCTGAATCGTGTTACAATTGATGTACGCATCTCTTCTGCAATTCGCATTTCTGTCAATCTATGCCGGGCATGAAACAACGAGGGAGAAACTGTCTGTGGAGTCAGCAGCAAAAATCATCAAACCAGTGTTTTTCCGGGCCATTCTGGCATTTGTGTTTCTTACGCTTGTTTCTGTGGTCACCCTCTCTGCCCAGGGAAATCGGCGTGCCGTGAATCAGCGGCCTGCGTCTCCCGCTGCTCCTGCCGACTACCGTTCTAAAAATTTTCTGATCCATACTGATTTACCGGCTGAGGAAGCACGAGATTTACTCGAACGTCTGGAAAAAATGCTGGTTATCATTTCCACATACTGGGCGAGTCCGAATCGAACGGTCATTGAATGCTATGTTGTGAAGGATCTGGCGAACTGGCCCGCGGGCAGTCTGCATCCGGCGGGAATGCAGTCTGTGGAGGGGGGCGGTGGCGTCACGATGAGTCGCACGACCTATCGGGGCGGGCAGATTGTCGCCGCTAAATCGATTGTGTATGCGACTGCGGACCGAGGAACGCCTCAACATGAAGCGGTTCACGCGTATTGTGCGCAGAATTTTGGTCGAACAGGGCCGGTCTGGTACAGCGAAGGGATGGCCGAGATGGGGAACAACTGGAAAGTCGTCCCCCGGAAAGGACAGCCGCTGGCTGTCTCCTGTGAGCAGTATGTGATTGATTATATCAAGCAGAGTGAGCCGAAAAGCCTGAACGAGATCGTGAATTCACAGGAAACCACGGGCGATTCGTGGCAGAATTACTGCTGGCGCTGGGCGCTGTGTCATCTGCTGGCGACGAATACAAATTACTCCGCACGGTTTCGACCACTGGGTCTGGGGCTGTTGACGAAAAAGCCAGTCTCCTTCAATCAGACTTATGGTTCGATGGACCGGGAAATCTCGTTTGAGTATCTGTTCTTTCTGAAGCACTTCGACAAGGGATATCGTTGTGATCTGTGCCAGTGGGACTGGAAGACCAAGTTTCGCAAAACGAATTCCGTGCGTCCGCTCTCTTCCAAAATTGAAGCCAACCAGGGCTGGCAGGCATCGCGGGTCCTGGTGGATGAAGGACAGGAATATCAGATCTCAACGGTAGGAGAGTGGAACACGGCGACGGAAAGTA
>JAGQQP010000771.1 GCA_020426085.1 Planctomycetaceae bacterium
TGATTACTTCCAGCGACCGTCAGGGAGAAATCTCCCGTTGCAAAGAACTGGGGATCGCCGCCCATCTGATTAAACCGTTAAAGCAGTCGGAGTTGTTCAATTCGATCGCAGAAACACTGGGAATGAACGGGGCACCTCAGCATGAGGTTCGAACGGCAACCGCTGAACTGGCACGACGGATTCCCCCTCTGACGATCCTGCTGGCAGAAGACAGCCTGGTCAACCAGAAGCTGGCGCTCGCTCTGTTAGAGCCTCATGGGCATGATATCTCAGTTGTCCTCAATGGCAGAGACGCCGTTAAAGAGAGGAAGGCCCGCGATTTCGATCTGATTCTCATGGATGTGCAGATGCCTGAAATGGATGGGTTGGAGGCCACGCGACAAATTCGAGAATTTGAACAGGAAACGGGAGAGCACGTTCCCATTATCGCGATGACCGCGCATGCGATGAAGGGAGACCGCGAACGCTGCCTGGAAGCTGGCATGGATGGTTACGTTTCTAAACCGGTTCGTGTCAGAGAACTGTTTACGACTATTGAAGACTGCCTGCATCTTAATACCGCAGAAGCACTCACGGAAGAAATACCGATTCTGGAGTTGAACGAGGAAGGGGATGCTGTGAATGCTGCGGATCACAATTCCATAACGGGTCAATCGGAACAGTCTGATGACCGTGATACAGAGAACATTATCGACTGGCAACAGGCGATGGAGAAGTCTGAAATCCCCGCAGAAGCGCTCAATGAACTGGGGCAGATCTTCCTGACCGAAGCGCCAAAATTATTGTCAGAAATCAGAGAAGCATTGAAAGATAATGACGCAAAGTCACTCAGACGCGCCGCTCACACATTGAAAAGTTCGGCTGCCCTGTTTGAAGCGCATCCCGCTGCGGAAGCCGCGTATAAGCTGGAATTGATGGGGAAAGAGAAAAAACTGAGCGAAGCCAGGGAGGCACTGGAGAATCTGGACCGGGAATTCGATCGATTACTCCCGGCGGTTGCCGACCACATTGAGTCAACTACTTCAGAAAAGGAATAAACGATGAATACGGCATCTGGGAATACAGTAAAAGTACTTTTAATCGAAGATAATCCGATTCACGTCGGTCTGGTGAAAACCCTGCTGGCAGAATCAAAATCTCCCATATTTCAACTTCAGTATGCCGGCACACTCCAGGCAGGTCTGAACCAACTGGATGCGGCTTCGGTGGATGTTGTGCTCCTCGATCTGACTCTCCCTGACAGCGAAGACCTGGACACATTTATCAGAGTTCGTTCCTTTGCCCCGGCGATACCGATTGTCATTGTGACCAGTCTGGATGATGTCAAACTGGCTGCCAAGGCGGTTGAAGCGGGAGCCCAGGACTACCTGGTGAAAACGCAACTCAGCAGGACTTCGCTGATTCGGTCGATACGATATGCGATCGAACGGACCAGGGTAAGAGACGCTGAATGGGATTCTCCCATGTTTCGACTGGCTCAGCGACAGTTTCTGAAAGCAGCGCAGTTTATGGGACTGGACGATAATATCAGGCAGCGCCTGTTGTTCCCGCAGCGAACTCTGGCGGTGACGTTACCTTTTCGGCGGGATCATTACACCGAGGTCGAAACGGTGTTTGGTTATCGCGTCCAGCATATTCTGACCATGGGACCGACCAAAGGAGGGATACGCTATCACCAGGATGTCAGTCTGGGCGAAGTCTCTGCACTCGCGATGTGGATGAGCTGGAAGTGCGCGCTGGTGCATCTTCCATTTGGAGGAGCAAAGGGGGGAGTGCGCATTGATCCGACTGGTTTGAGCAGCCACGAACTGCAACGGTTAACGAGACGCTTTGCGACAGAAATCAGCCCGATTATCGGACCCGATAAAGATATCCCGGCACCCGACATGGGGACTAACGAAAGAGTCATGGCCTGGATTATGGATACCTACAGCCAGGAAGTCGGTTATACCGTGCCTGCGGTTGTCACCGGAAAACCACTGGTACTGGGGGGAGCCCGCGGCAGGAATGAAGCGACGGGACGCGGTGTGGTTTACCTGATTCAGGAAGCGGCAAAACACCTGAAAATGAACCTGAGTGAATGCACGGCAGTGGTGCAGGGATTCGGGAATGTCGGCAGTCACGCCGCTCAGTTTCTGAGCGAACTGGGAGTGAAGCTCATTGGAGTGAGTGATGCCACTACGGGGATTTATAATCGACACGGGTTATCGATGCCTTCACTTTTGGAAT
>JAGQQP010000772.1 GCA_020426085.1 Planctomycetaceae bacterium
AATGCTTTCACCTGATTGCCTTGACCGACACCGCCGTAAATCAAAACCTGACGCAGTTTCAAATGTCTGCCATACGCGTCGAAGCTGTCACCAATCTGAATCGCGAGTTCGCGCGTCGGCGCCAGAACCAGGGCCAGCGGGTGATGCGGGATTGATTTTCGACTGTTTTTACCCAGTTGATTTAAAATTGGTAAAGCCAGAGCGGCTGTTTTACCGGTCCCGGTCTGAGCACAACCCAGGATATCGCGTCCTTCTAATGCGGCGGGAATGGTCTGTGCCTGGATGGGGGTGGGAGTTTTGTAGTTTTCATCGACCAGCGCTTTTTGGACTGGTGCGATTAAGTTGAGTTCTTGAAAGGTATTCAATGTTTTGCCTTAATGTTTTTACGGGTCCTGTCTGCCGCAATCTGGCTTGATCATGCAGGATCAATTCTGTGAATCGACACAGAGGACAAGACTGATAATGTTTTAATTCGATTCGTATCAGTAGCCAGAATGGAGGGACGCTGATTCACGACCGGGTGAGTTTCAACGGTTCCGACTGGTTACAACAGCACACTGGAAAGTGCATGAGAGCAGGAGAATTGTTCGCCTGACTCTTCAGGGATTCACTTGGGAAAAGCAGGTGGGACCAGCTTGACCAAAAGCAAACGTCGCTTCTGTGGGAACTCTGGATAAACAAGAAAATCACAGAATTCAATGCGTCCACAACGACGCGGATGCTTCAGTCAGCGGTCAACACAACCGTTGGCGGTGAGCAGGGATGTGCAGCAAACCAGCTGCACAAGTAGAAAGGGCCACAAGAGGATCCAGCTCTGCAAAACACCCTTTCAGGTCGGAAAACGTATTCATTCCAGAGATTACGTTACTCGCTTGTTCCAACCAGATTGTCCTGAAGTTGATATAAAATTACTCAGGTACTCAGCAAAGTATACCCCGGTGAAGAAGCTTTGCCAAGACATAGAATTCAGATTCCCCCTTCAAGTAGCGACAACAGCTTCGTTTTCGTCTGGAAAAGCAGTCCGGACAGGTTATTCGGGAGGTCTTTTCCGGTGCTGCGGGTTCGGTAGGCGAACGGGGGCACAAAATGGAGTTTTCCACATTCCCAGTAATGTCTGCCTGTCAGGATTATCAAATTCAGGGAGCCCGAAATCAATGGTTTCAAGTTGAGATCGCATCTGATAGGTCCGCGCCAGGCGATCCCAGCAGGAAAAGACCGTTGAATAATTGGAATTGAATTCCTGATGAAGGCGTGAATGGTGGATTTTATGCATGTCTGGTGTGACAAACAGCCAGCGCAATATGTGGTCTGCTTTGCCGATTGAGATATTGGCGTGATGAAACTGTGTGGACAGAAAGACCAGCATCCCATAGAGGATGAGCTGCCAGCTCTGCAAACCGAGTAACGGGATGAGCAGCAGCCGAAACAGGGTAGAGAAGGTCAGTTCCCCCCAATGGAATCGTGTGGCAGTGGAGACATCCATGTGGGGATCGCTGTGATGCATCCTGTGAAATCTCCAGAAGAAGGGGACGCGATGGTTCAGCCAGTGCCAGCAGTACATCCACGCATCCAGGAGTATCACAGCCAGAATTGTTTTCCCGGTGGCTCCCAGTGGTAGTTGATGCAGCAGTCCCCAGTCATGTTCCTGGGACCATTGAGACATGAATTCCACTGCAGCACCGAACAACAGTCCAATGAACACGGCATTGAGAACTGCCAGCAGCAGATTATGAAAAGCATGCCGGTAGCGGATCTGTCTGTCATACGGTTTAAAGGCCGCCCAGCTTTCCCAACTCCAGAACAGTCCCAGCAGAATCACGGGAACGAGTCGCTGTGCGAGGTAAAGCAGTTGCATACCTGTTAGTTCGGAAAACATGAAAGTATCAGTTCAATGATAAACGGGACCACAATGAATCAGTCAGTCCCCTATTTTCCCAGATACTCCCGTCAACAACAAGGGGGCTTACTGCCTGAGCAGTGTGGCATTGATTTTTCCCTGTTGTTGAAGTTGCAGCAGGAGTTGAATTTGAGTCTGCTGGGGGATCTGCAGGTGCTGCAACAGGGCAACTAAATCTGCACCACTTGATGCAGCGTTTTGTGTTGAAGCTCCGATTTCCAGGACCAGATCCTGCTGGTTCACGAATGCAGGTTGCAAAAGAACATTCCCCCTGGTTTGTAGTTTGCCTGTGCTGCTTTCGATGATGACTTGTGGTTGTTGTGATGAGGG
>JAGQQP010000773.1 GCA_020426085.1 Planctomycetaceae bacterium
TCGGCACGCGCTGTCGACCGATCCGCGCGAGGGAGTCCATTTTTTCTTCGATGATGACTTTGGAATCCGGGTGAATTTTATGCGCAGTATCAGGGCCAATAATGTGAACCATATCAATGCCCACTTTTTTCAGCGCCAGTTCCATTACATCGGCGGCCTGCTTCTGTTTGTCAATCTCTCCACTGTAGGCAACTGTCGGACACTGAAACAGGTTGAGTGCATAGCCCGGACAGTCATACAGCTGCCATAATTTCTCTTCGTACCAGGTGGGTTTCAGCTTTTCTTCCTGAAACACTTTAAGAAACAACGGTGTTTCCGAGAAACCGGCTCCCGGATTGGCGGCAAACCAGCGGTCGGCATAATGCACGGCGAATTGCCAGCAGGCCGCACCACCCATGGAAAAGCCGCGGACTGAAATGCGATCGTCGTCGATGCGGTAGTTCTGTCTGGTCGACTCCAAAGCTTCGAGGACATCGACTTCGCCGGCGAATTTGAACGCATTGGAATACCGACCGTAGGGATGCAGCACAATTGTGTTGGCGGGCGTGTATTGTCCCCGGGATCGCTGCTGCTGGTTGATGAAGTTGACTTCGCTTAACCGTTCTCCACGGCCATGAAACCAGAGATCGCAGCGATACTCGCTTTTACCAGAAAACGTGTAGTTGTCCGGGATGACCAGTCCGTAAGGCTGCACGGTCTGATCGATTTTGGAAATATAACCGCGGACGACCAGGCCTGTCTGTTGTGTCCAGGGGGCTTCCCCTTTCAACAGCTGATCGGCCCGTTCCTGTCCCTGTTTCAGCAGATTGAGTCCTGTTCCGATTTCCCGTTCGTGAAAGAACTCCTGGTACTCGAGCGCAGACCAGACCGCGCGATAATAGATTTCCACATCAGGGATCAAAGCTTTGATGCGGGCATCCTTACTTTTTTTGAGCTGATCGAGCGAGGTCTTGAGCTTTGCCAGTCCCTGTTCCAGCTGCTGTTTTTGTTCCGCCGGAACTTCAACTCCCAGAGCGGGAATGCGGCGGACTTCGTCCGGGATATTATCTTTGGGACCATCCGCTTTCGTCAGGCTGGGAAGGAGAGTCAGGCAAAACAGGAATGCACTTGTAAATTTGACAAGATGTTTTTGATAAAAAAGCATGGGATGATTCTCGCGAGGACTAAGAACGTCAGGAATGTTGTAACTTCTTAAACGGTGGTAACTAACAATGTGCATACTATCATGTCGGAAGTGACGGCGTTTGAAAACTGTTTCAGCAAAGATATTCTCCGATCAGCCAAAGAGAGTATTTCCGCGACAATTGGCATGGACGGTCTGAAAACTGTCTGTTAGAACAGTCTCAGAACATGTCATCCCCACAAAAGTGAGCTTTCTTTCCGATCATCCAAAGTGGAGAAAAAAATGTCATTCAAACCTGGTGTATTTAGTCTGAGCTTCGTGTGTGCTTTCATATTTCCGTCACTCCTCGCCTTAACTCTTCAGGCAGAAGAAAAAAGCGAACCGAACTCAGCGACTGCCGCAAAAGTCCAGACACTGCCACTGGGGCAGATGATTTTGAGTGGGGAAGAGATTGATGTGAAAATTCATGGGGACGGAAGTCGCGTGATTCGCCTGCAGGGGAGAGCGGGAATCAAAATCGATGAAATGTGTTTCTCGGCAGATGTGATCGATGCTTCTTATTCCAGCGATTCCGATCTGAAACTGGACCTTGAAGGACAAGTCAAAATCATCAGCAGTGCTGATCGGATTAATGCGACTGCTGACGAAGCCCATTTCGATTTTGGGGCAAAAACAATGAATCTGAAGGGGGATGAAAAGCAGGTCGTGAAACTGATTCGAGGCAATGGTTCCCAGAATACGCAGATTGAAGCCACCGAAATTCAGGTTCAGTTTAAAGATCAGAGTGGCATGCAGCTGAAAACGCTGGGAGCGGCTACCTTTACGGAAACAAAAGCGGCTCAGTCAAATCCGTTCTCGTTGCCCGGTTCTCGCAAACAGAACCAGTTTCAGCCGTTTTCTACAGATGATCAGTTTGGACCTGCAAGGTTCGAATCTCCCAAATCGAAAAAGAAACCGGCTAATAATGTATTTCAGGATAATACGACACCGTTTTCAAGATCATAACTGATTCCTCTCTCGTAAATCAGCGTGATCTAATCAGATACGGTCTATCTCAGTATGAGATTATCCTCTTTTCGCCTGCCGGCAGGATGGCTGCTG
>JAGQQP010000774.1 GCA_020426085.1 Planctomycetaceae bacterium
AAAAAAAAAAATAGTAAGGTGGGAACACAACGTTTAACTGGGGGGATGTTACCTATTGTGTTTGAATATAACAAAGACAACAGGTTAACTTTTGATGAATCAGTAGACTTTTCTGGATGAGAAGGCTGGATGATTCAATGCCCGTTTGCGTTCAGGCAATTACTATATACATGTTAGGGAATTGGTAGCAGGATTGACAAGTCTGATTTTCTGCAATTGTTAGAATACGGTTCGTGTGAACACTATTTTTGGTCGAAGTCATCCAGTTTCAGGTCTTTGACCATAAACTGGTTCAAATCGATATTTCCTTTCAGTTCTGCATCAATTAACTGAAGCCGCGCTTCAATCTTATGTAATCGGGCTTCCAGAGCAGGGTGGAACACCGATTTACCCGTTTGGGGCAGATTTCTCGGGACTTCCGGATAGCCCAACTGTCGTTGCAGGGCCCCGAACATGTATAGAGGATCACGATTGTGATTAGCTTTAGCGATGCGCCCGTCCTGGCTGCTGAATAAAACCGGATTGCGAGGCTCGAAATCAGCATTTCCCGGACGTCTGCGCTGCTCATCGACAAAATGTTGAGAACGCAGGTAGATCAGGTCTGCGAAATCAACCGAGCCTAGCTGCTGTTTCAGCTTGCGGATCCATTCTGACCAGTCGGCGTTATATTGAGTATCTCGAGATATCGCTTCGAGTCCATGATGATATCCCAGCCGGTTACGCGAAATGCATTCGAACTGATAAATAAACAGGCCCGCGCTGCTGGGATTTTCAGTACGATATTTTGCTTCGCGCTCTAGAATCTTGAGCCCGATTTTCTGGTCGAATTTTGACTTATCATCTTCCGCATTTTTCATGATGTAAGTCTGGAAAGGGGTGAAATAGTGCGAAAGTTTCTGCATGCCGTCGGAGATCCGACCGGTCAGCATTAACTCACCTTTCAGGAAGTCGATCGCCATCGGGAGTTTGGTCGTGGCCAGAATTTCTTCATAGATCGTTGCCAGAACGACCTGTGAGGGGATCGCGTCTTCCAGTCTCTCGCGGTAGTTGCGAAAGAAGTAAGTCTGTTCGATGTATTCTTCACGATCCAGAGGCGTCTGTGTCATTGGGGTGGGTTCGAAATGATGGAGTCTGTAAAATCAAAGTTCGGTCGTGTTTGCGGGTAATCTCATTATACCGCATCAGTGACAAAAACGGTTCAAAAAGATTCGGGAATCTGATTACGGTTCGGGCTGTCCAGAAAAGCCTGCAGAATGATCTGAGCCGCCAGTTTGTCCAGATAGGCCTTCCGTTTATTGCGGCTGATATTCATGTTGGCCAGAAATTCCTCAGCAGTTGCAGAAGAGTAGCGTTCGTCCCAGTAGCAGACGGGGATTTCTGCAAACCGGCTGACCCAGTTACCGAACTTGCGGGCCTCTTTTGCTTTCTGTCCTTCATCGCCACTCATGTGTACGGGGAGTCCGACCACCAGCCCTTTGCATTGATACTCTGTAATAATTTTTTCGAGATGCTTCTGGTCCTGCTGCAGGCTCTGGCGGTTATAGTTGTCGAGTGGGCTGGCGATGTTCTGTTCAAATGTGGAAATCGCAATGCCGACCCGCTTCGTGCCGTAATCGAGTCCCAATAGACGCCCCTCGGTGGGGAACTCTGCATCAAAGGGCTGATCTGTTTCAGAGGTACTGTTCATAACCTCGTTCCTCGATCAGGGTGACCAGTTTTTTGATGGCGGATTCATCGTCTTTGGGAGCAATTAATGTCGCATCGGGAGTGTGCACGATCAGGCAGTTCTCTACACCAAACGTGGCGATCAGATGGTCGTCTGTTGTACGGATAATACTGTTGGAAGTTTCCAGGCCGCAATGTGGCCCCAGAATCGTATTTCCGTCCGCATCGGTGGGAAAATATTTCTGCAGCGTGTTCCAGTTGCCGACATCATCCCATTCGAACTCAGCGGGTACCACTGCCAGTAATCCTTTTGAATGCTCGAGAACCGCATAGTCGATCGAAATGGATTTCATCGCAGCAAATTCCGCTGCGAGAACCGTTTCGTAGTCGGGCGTTCCGATGGCTGCACTGATCCGGTTCAAGGCGGCGTACATTTCCGGTTCCCACTTTTTCAAAGCCATCAGAATTCGATCGGCTTTCCAGGCAAATATTCCGCAGTTCCAGAGATAGTCGCCGCTGTCACAATACT
>JAGQQP010000775.1 GCA_020426085.1 Planctomycetaceae bacterium
GCAACTGCGATCAGTCCCACGATTGCCATCGATTCTGCGATCGATTCCTTCGTTCCATGTCCGACCAGATAGATCAGAACTGGCACCGTGATTGCAGATCCTCCTGCTCCCAGTAGACCTAAGGTCAATCCAATCAAAAGAGAACCAGTCAAAATATAAACCATGACGTAATTCCGATAAGTCCTGACAATCTGCTACACAGACAACGGACAAACAATTCGTCCTGACTTCCTGTCCTGACCACATTATATCGTAATATTGCGACATTACAATATGTCATGTCAATAACTTATCGGATATTTCAATTCGGGACATAAGAGCAGAACTGCCGAGGGAGTCTCGTTTTCAATGATAGTACAGCTGATTAATAAACCGCCTGAGGCACACCATTCTTAAGCAGCTTTTATTATTACACTTACGGCATATTCCAGATTTTATCCTGAGGCTGATTTCTCAAATACTCACTGCACAGGACTGCTATTTTACGCGTCTCAGCTCTCCAAAGTCTTTCTTTAATTGAACTGGACACTTAATGAGGACTCAATTCATACCCCCCGACAGTCCATTCGAGATACGAAACTCCGTTACATCGCGGATTAGGACTGGATTACACAAAAACAGTCTGATCCACGCAGGATGCTCTGTCTTGGAACGTGTTTTCGTTCCGGGTAGCATGTAGGAAATCGCCTGCCGTTCCGTCAGGTTGATTCTGGCATCGTGCTCAATGATTTAAAGGGAAGATTGTATGAATCGACTCGGCAGGGTCTATCTTATTTTATTCGTCCTGTTGACACCTCTTTACTGGGACAACCTGTTCGCTGGAGAAGAGAATACTCCTCGTTTACGAAAACTTGATTTCACCCCTTTTCAAAAAGAGCTGAATCATTTCTCCGCCCACCGAGCGACTGAAATCGAAGAATTACTCCACGATGTAACAATTCTGGATCTCCAGGCAGCTCTGAAAGCCGGTAAGCTGACATCCGAAGAGCTCACGCTTTTTTTTCTCGATCGTATTCACCGGTTTGATGAAAACCTGCGGAGCTATACTGAGCTGAACCCCAACGCTTTAGTTGAAGCCAGGGCCGCTGATGCCTTACGCGCCAGGGGAATCGTACACAGTCACTTACACGGAATCCCGATCAATCTTAAAGACAACATTGATACAAAGTCCCCGCTGCACACGACCGGCGGCGCGGAAATTCTGCTAAATCACAGTCCGGAACAGGATGCAGAACTCGTTACCAGCCTGCGTTCAGCCGGAGCGGTGATACTGGGAAAAGCCAGTCTTTCTGAATTCGCAGGGGCATTAACGATGGATCCGACCGGCGCGAATGCCGTCAGTGGTGCCGGTGTGAATCCCTACGATCCGGAACTGGAAGTCTCTGGTTCCAGCAGTGGCTCTGCCATTTCAACCTCTGCTTTCCTGACGACAGCCAGTATCGGCACCGAAACTTCAGGCTCACTGATTTCCCCTGCTTCGCAGAATGGGTGTGTCAGCATGAAACCCAGCCTGGGCATGGTCAGTGGCACAGGAGTCATCCCGCTGGTCCGATTCCAGGATTCCGCCGGCCCCATCACCCGGAATGTCACGGATGCTGCCATCATGCTCGCGGTAATCGATACCAGAGACGTCGATTATCTTTCCCTGATAAACAGAGATGCTTTGAAAGAAGTGTCGGTCGGCATTCTGCGCGAGGAAATCCTCTGGTCTACCGACCCTCCGCTCCCTCTGGAAATCTTGTCAGAACAGCATGCCCTCATGCAGCGAATTGATCGTGGACTGCAGAAAACTCACGCCAGTCCGCGGGCAATACAACTACCTTCGGAGGAGCTCAAATCATTAAGTCGACTGATCTTTATTGGTCTTGCTCAAGACACTGTTGGCTATCTCGTCAATGCAGGAGCACCGGTGACTTCGCTCTCGGATCTGCGGATTTACAATGAACAACAGCCCGATACACGTGTCCCGTTTGGCCAGCTGCTGGTCACCTATGCCTGTAGCATGGTTGGCAAATTCGCAGATCAGGTCGGTTCTGAAGAAAACGATCTGCCCAGACAGTATGAACAACTGGCGCTGCAAGTTCGCAGGCAGGCCGCTGATATACTCGACCGGATCTTCGTTGACAATCAAATCGATCTGATAGTCAGTCTGGCAAATGACCAGTCCCCCCTCTACGCCACAGCCGGTTATCCGGCGATTACGATTCCCCTGGGTCTGGATA
>JAGQQP010000776.1 GCA_020426085.1 Planctomycetaceae bacterium
AAAAGAACAAATTGATGCTGCCCTATATTCCGAAGTCTGCAGCCGTATCGGGGGGGATGCTCAGCGGGTCGATTCTGTCCAGAGCCAGTACGATGCAATTACATATAAGCATCTATTATTGCCTTTGTGGCTGATGAGCTACCAATACAAGGGCGAACTGTATCAGGTTGCCGTAAATGCAGCGACGGGTGAAGTGAATGGGGAGCGTCCTTACAGCTGGGTAAAAATCATGTTTGCGTCTCTGGCTGCGGCAGTGTTGGTGATCGGTGGTGCTGTGCTGTTTATTCAGTAATCAGCGTCCTGTGGTCTTGAGTCAGAATCACTGGAATCTCAGGATTTATTCGAGTTTATGTCCAGTATTCATAGGCAATGTGCTGTAGTCTTCAGAAAATAGAAACAGATGCCTCTCAACGGTTGCTGATCCGGCAGCAGGGAGGTAAAAAAATAGAAGAATCCACATTTATCCTGGCCTGTGTTCAGGGGCAGGTTCACTGAGTAATATTCAATGTTAAGGAGTGCTTTAGAGATGACTCATCCGATTCGAGTTGCGGTAACCGGAGCAGCAGGCCAGATTGGTTATGCCATGCTGTTTCGTCTGGCTTCCGGGGAAATTTTTGGCCCTGATCAGCCTGTTATTCTGCATCTTGTGGAAATTCCTCCGATGCTGTCCGCGTTGGACGGAGTCGAAATGGAACTTGATGACTGTGCCTTCCCAACACTGGCTGGTGTCGTCAAAGCAGACAGCGATCACCTGGAAGATGCCTTTGCAGACTGCAACTTTGTCGTTTGTGTCGGAAGTATTCCCCGTAAAGCCGGTATGGAACGCGGCGACCTGATCCGGGTTAATGGCCCGATATTCACCAGCACTGGTAAAGCGATTGAAGCGGCTGCTGCTGACGATGTCCGGGTTCTGGTAGTCGGAAATCCCTGTAATACCAACTGCCTGATCGCCATGAGTAACGCTCCCAAAGTTCCCCGTGATCGCTGGTACGCCATGACTCGTCTGGATCAGAACCGTGCTGTGACACAGATCGCGAAGAAAGCCGGTCAGCCAGTAACTGCCGTCAAAAACATGAATATCTGGGGAAATCACTCCGCCACACAGTTTCCTGATTTTTATCACGCTACCATTCATGGGAACCCGGTTCCTGAAATCATTGAAGACCA
Organism: Planctomycetaceae bacterium; assembly: GCA_020426085.1. Classification (GTDB taxonomy): domain Bacteria; phylum Planctomycetota; class Planctomycetia; order Planctomycetales; family Planctomycetaceae; genus Gimesia. The sequence goes on from JAGQQP010000776.1 coordinate 1,168, forward strand.
TGACTGGTTGCGTGGGGAATTCATCGAAACCGTCCAGAAACGTGGTGCCGCTGTGATTCAGGCACGTGGTGCTTCCAGTGCCGCTTCTGCTGCGAATGCTGCCTTGGATACCATCAAGAGCATTATCACTCCAACACCACTGGGCGAAAGCTTTTCTGCCGCTGTCTGCAGTGATGGCAGCTACGGCGTTGATGAAGGCCTGATCTGCGGTTACCCGCTGACCAGTGATGGCACTACCTGGAAAATCGTCGAAGGTCAGGAGCATGACGATTTTGCCCAGGCAAAATTTGAAGCCACTTTACAGGAACTGCGGGATGAACGCGATGTCGTTCGCGACCTGCTGCCAGGATAGTCCTGTATCAGCTCTGGAAGAATCAGTGAAAGAGTCACGCTCTTCGGACGTGGCTCTTTCTGTTTTTTATTACCGCGCTAAAGATAACGTCGAGTGGAAAAATGCAGTCTGACGAATTACGTAAAATTGATAACGAGCATCTCTGGCATCCCTTTACCCAGATGCAGGGGCACCGCGATGAATGTGTGCCAATCATTGAATCGGGTGATGGCTTCTTTCTGATTGATACAGAAGGGCGTTCTTATCTGGATGGCGTGTCGTCACTGTGGTGCAATGTGCACGGTCACCGTGTGCCCGAACTGGATCAGGCGATCCGTGATCAACTGGATCGAATCGCACATTCGACACTTTTGGGACTGGCGAGCGTACCCTCAATCGAACTCGCTGAAGAACTGGTAAAACGGACCCCCACTGATTTGACCAGGGTCTTTTATTCGGACAGCGGCTCGACTGCGGTGGAAATTGCGCTGAAGATGGCGTTTCAGTATCATGCGCAGAAGACGCCCGCCGATTCGCAACCTCGTGATCTGTTTGCCTGCATGCAGCACGCTTATCATGGCGATACAATCGGTTCGGTCAGTGTCGGCGGTATTTCGATTTTCCATCAGATCTTCGGTAAGCTGCTGTTTGAATCGGTACAGATCCCATGTCCGGTCGCCTATCACCGTCCCGAGGGATATACGGAAGAAAGCTATCTTGAATT
>JAGQQP010000777.1 GCA_020426085.1 Planctomycetaceae bacterium
AGCCAGCGGTTCTCTGGTAGGCTTGAAGCAGGGCATTATTCCTCCGACTCTGAATTACGAGACTCCTGATCCTGATTGCCCGTTGAATGTAGTTCGTAATGAACCACTGGCGACAGATAACAAACTGTTTCTGAAGATCAGTACAACTGCTTTTGGTCAGGCCAGTGCCTCTGTAATTTGTGGTGTCTGAGAGAATCTACTTGCTGTAATAATATAAAAAGCCTCGTAAGGATCAGTTCTCCTTACGAGGCTTTTTTTATTGAAATGATATCGAGCCTGTATGGCTTTGAAGAGACTGCGGTAAGCCTGGCTGCAGTCTAAAATTTATTCAGAGCATACTGGGAGCCACGATATGCAGACAGTCCCTTCATGTTTGTGTTCAGAGAGGCCTGGAAATTCTGAGATGCGGTTGCGGAATCACCGGCCAGCAATGCTTTCTGCCCGATGAAGAAGTAGGATTCACAGATTTGAGCTTTTGCCCGTTCCACGTCTTTCTGATCGATTGAATCGAGCAGTTCTGTGTTCGAGATCGCTCCCATGAGGAATAACAACAGATTATCGATGGAGTCGCGCGTGTCCGGTTTTTTGGCGGTGATTGACTGGAATTTTGCATCAGCGGCAGATTTCTGATCGGTCTTAACCATTGCCAGATAGACCCAGGGGTCAAGGACTTTCATTTGTTCCGGAGCCAGCTGCGCGGCCAGTTTGAATTCGGTCAAGGCCGCCGGAAAGTCCTGGCTGAAGAAGTATGAGAAACCCAGGTCGGCGTGCAGGGCAGGGTTTTGCGGATCTAACTGCACAGCTTTTTTCTGGTCTTCGAGTGCTTCGTTGATTTTACCCTGCAGGAGTCGAGCCTCGCCCCGCATTCCCAGAACAAATGGCTGATTAGGCTCAATCGACAGAGATTGCGTCAGGTCGGCTTCCGCGGTGTCCGGTTTACCCCCTTCGAGATAAGCAAACCCCCGGTTGGTGATGGCGTGGTGGTATCTGGGATCGAGCTGTATCGCACGGGAGAAGTCGTTTATCGCTTCCTGAAGTTTTCCCTGCTGCTGATAAAACATGGCCCGGTTGTTATAGACCACGGGGGAATCTGGTTGTTTCTGGATGACCTGATTGAAACTGGCCAGAGCCCTGTCGTTATCACCGGCGAGAGCGTAAGCGTCCGGCAAAGCCAGAAGTGCAGCGAAGTGATCGGGAGCCAGTTTAATGGTTTCAGTAAAGTCCTGTGCTGCTTCCTGTGGCTTGTTTAAAGGCAGATAGATCATGCCTCGCTGGTAATGGAAATTCGCTTTTTCTTCCGGTTTCAGTTCCGGGCGGGTCAGAACCTGGTTTGCGACGGTCAGTGCCGTTTCTGCATGGCTTTTCTTGTTTTCCATGACTGCCAGGTTCATCATCCCGTAAAGGTAGGGCAGGTAGTAGTTGGCGTCCTGGTTACGGCTGAATCGAATTGCCTCCCGGGCATCGGCTACACCTTCGCGAATGGCCTGGACATTGCCTTGTGCGCGACCGGATTCAACGCGGGCACTGGCGCGCAGGTAATAGGCAACATGATCATCCGGTTTCTGTTGCAGGATCTGGGAGGTGATTGCGATCGATTTTGCGTAGTCCCCTTGCTGTTGCGCCTGGTCGGCCTGAATTTTCTGTTGAGCAAAAGGATCGTTTGTGGCAGTGGGGGGTTGTGCAGATGCGGTAAGCGGAATTCCAAAACAGAGAACCAGCAGGGGCAATAAGCGAGACATTGCAGGGTTGTCCTTCAAAATTTGAGGGTAGAATATGTGACTCTTTCGAGCGGATTCAACGTGAAGCAGGCACTTTCAGAGGCAGTGATTTTGGGTCAATCTTTCTGAAAGCGACCGTAGAGGAACCCTGGAACAGTACATCTTCTGTGAACGAACTATTCGTCAATTTCAGGGCTCTGCGTATGATACTATAGAAGTTTTGTGTTTCTATGGAGATCAATCTGCTCGCATCGTGAAGAAAGTGTCGAATTTGGCATCGACCAGAATTTGAGAGGAAAGCTGAAAACGCGCTGGGTTGCTGTACATGTTTTCCGTGTCTGCGGTTGTTTTGGTATTTCAGATTCGGTGAAGTTAAGTCGTTATGAAATAGTTGCCTGCGGTGCTTGACATCTGAACGCGCGAAGATTAATTTCTCCTGATAGTGAAGCATTCATTGTAGTGGTGCTTTATGCGCAATTGTTTTGCATACTGGTGT
>JAGQQP010000077.1 GCA_020426085.1 Planctomycetaceae bacterium
TGGTCTGCCTGTGTACTCAATTCTTCTTTGATGCTGATGGACTGATCCAGCAGAAAAGCAGCACTGCCAACCAGCACCAGTTTCCCATCGACGGTCCCCTGCACCCCCGCACCGGTGACGGAATCAAAGTCGCTGACGTTCGTCAGCTTCAGTTCACGTTCTTTGGCAGCGACCACGACCGCCTGTGAGAGGGGATGTTCGCTGTGCTGTTCAACGGAAGCAGCGATCTGCAACAGATCTGCTTCGCTGTAATCGGCGGCGGGTACGCATTCCGTCAGTCTTGGTTGACCTTCGGTGAGCGTTCCCGTTTTATCGACAACCAGCGTATCGACTTTCTGCAGGGTCTCAAGTACTTCCGCATTTTTGATCAGGATGCCATGCTTTGCACCTCGTCCCACACCCACCATGATTGACATCGGAGTCGCCAGTCCGAGCGCACAGGGGCAGGCGATGATTAACACCGCCACCGCATTGATCAGAGCATATGCAAAGCGGGGTTCCGGTCCCAGCCAGCTCCAGAGCAGGAAGGTCAGCACGGAAGCCGCCAGAACAGCAGGCACGAAATAAGAGGCAATCGTATCCACCACCCGTTGAATCGGTGCGCGACTCCGCTGCGCACTGGAGACCATCTGAATAATTTGTGAGAGGAGTGTCTCTCCCCCGACTTTCTCGGCTTTCATCAGGAAGGAACCGGTCTGATTGACTGTTCCGCCGATGACATCCGCCCCCTGCTCTTTGGAGACAGGAACCGATTCGCCGGTAATCATCGATTCATCGACCAGGCTTTTGCCTTCCTGGACAACGCCATCCACGGGCACTTTTTCTCCGGGACGCACACGCAACAGGTTACCGGCCTGCACTTCTTCCAGAGCAATCTCCCGTTCTTCGCCATCCACAACCAGATGAGCAGTCGGAGGTGAAAGCGAGAGCAGTTCCTGAATCGCACTGTTGGTCCGTTTGCGCGCTCTCAGTTCCAGCATCTGCCCCAGCAGAACCAGAACCGTGATCACAACGGTTGCTTCGAAATAGAGTTCGACAGTTCCTTCATGTTGAAAAGAAGCGGGAAAGATTCCAGGCGCCACCAAGGCAATCAGACTGTAAATGTATGCGGTCCCCGTACCAATTCCGATCAGCGTGAACATGTTCAGATTCATGCTGATGATGGAACGGTAAGCGCGTTCGAACAGAGGCCAACCGGCCCAGAACATCACCGGCGTACTCAACAGGAACTGAATCCAGCCAGAGACTTTTGGCGAGATCCAGCTATGCACGGGAACTCCGAACATCGGCAGCATGGCCAGCAGAAATACCGGCAACCCCAGAATCAGCCCGCCCCAGAAACGACGGGACATCTTCTCATACTCGGCCGCTTCTTCGGGAGACTCCTCTTTCTGAGGCATCAGCGGTTCCAGATCCATGCCACAAATCGGACAACTGCCGGGGCCTACCTGTTCGATCTCCGGATGCATGGGACAGGAATAGATCGTACCGGCGGGAACATCTTGGGGTTCCTGCTTATGAGACGGATGCTGTCCGTGGTGATCATGCTGCTGATGTTGTTCGTGGTGACAGCAGCTGTGTTTTTGCTCCGGCTCAGGCTCTGCATGCTGCGCAACGAACTTGTCGCGGCACCCCTTGCTGCAGAAATACCATTCCTGACCATCGACGGTTTCGTGCAGAGCAGTGGATTCGTCGACTTCCATGTGGCAGATCGGATCTGTGGCAGTCATGAAGTGCTTTTCTATTAGAGTTTCAATTTAATGATCGAGTTTTTCCTGTTCCTTCTCAATCATTTTTTCTTTCAGGCTCGCCGTACTGGAAGGGCCGAATACCTTGATGGCGTGAAACACAATACCAATCCCCCAGCCGCACAAAGGCCAGATGAACCAGTATTTGTCGGGAGACCGCGTCAGGTTTAACGCGATCAGACCGGCATTGACTACTACGTAGACACCGCTATGAATCACAAACCCCATTTTCTTTTCGACCCGCTCTTTCGCCAGATCGTAATTTTTTTCAGTCTTTGTCATTACGGTTCCTCCTGTCACAGATTTTATACCGCAGACCCTGGTAAAAAAAGAGTTCGCTTGTGAGTTGTCTGTCTGGAGTAATAATCGCAATTGCTATGCCAGACTGGCATGACAGACCCACATTGCCTCTAAATACCTGAAATTGCGGTAGTAGAGGTAAAACACTCTAACTGACATTGCAATTTACCAGATTTCAGTATTAAAGAAACGGTTGCTAATCTCTCATTCTGAGTGGATAGCAACCGTTCGAGTAAATTATTTTTTTGAATGGAATTCACTCTTTGGAAAGATCCAGAGACAGGGAAACCGTGTCGTTTTTAGACTCTTTTTCAGCCTGCAGAGGAATGTTCCATTGTGCAGAATGCTGTTTACATAAGCCGCCTACTCCATCGCGACAGTAGCCAAACCGCAGATTCAAAACGTATGTGCCCGTCAGTTGCTTCATGGCGGGTAACTGCAGTACCAGTCGATCTCCATCGACGGCTCCTTTTCCCCGAGCCAGAATCACGTCAGGATTCTCTGCTGACTTGAGGGTAAACTTCACCGGTGCCAATGGGGAAAGCTTGTATTCTGCAGGCAGTCGGGGAGAGACATTAATTTTTACAGCAACACCAGGAATCACTTTCTGTGGTGCCACTTTCAGCGTTTTGTCTGCAGCAGCAGTAAAACTGTCATCGACGGCTTTCGGCAGACTGGGAGGCGTTAATCCAGCAATTTTGAATTCACTGACCTTGTTATCATCCAGATTCACCACACAGATACGCTGGTTGTTGGTATCAGCCACAAACAGTCGATTGCCCACTTTCGCCAGACCTGATGGTTCAGAAAACTCAACCGGGTTCAGGCTGTTTCCATCCTTGCCGGTTCCCAGAAACGTTTTCACTTCGTTGGTCTTCAGATCGATGGTCTTCAGTTTATGATTATAAGTGTCAGCGACAAACAGACGCCCGTTATCATAGAGCACGCCCAGCGGATGCTGCAGACGGGCATCTTCACCGATTCCATCCTTGTCGCCGAACTCAAACAGTGAGCGTCCCCGTTCGAGATCAGATGTCCCAGCGACGGTCGTCACGGTTTTGTTTTTCGTATCCACTTTGCGAACAGCGGAGCCTTCACTGTCGACTACGTAGAAGACTTCACCGTCAACAGCGATACCTGATGTCTGCGCAAATGCAGACGTTTCCAGGGGGCCGTTGGTAATGTCTTCGCGTCCGGAACCGGCGTAAACGCCGATCTCATCCGAACCAAGTTTGTGCGACCAGATCTGATGAGGTCCCGCCATGCAGATGTAGAGTACATCATCGATGACCGCCAGAGCCCACGGACTATTGAGAGCGGCTTCTTTCAGTTTCCCGCCGGAAGAACGAAAACGCGCCTGTTCTCCAGTACCTGCCAGAGTCGCAACCTGTTTTTTATCGAGATCGACAGTCCGGATCAGATGATTTTCCGTATCAGCTACATAGAGCGTGTTCCCCACCAGAGCCATTCCCTGCGGGTGATCAAAGGCAGCGGTTTTATAATCGCCGTCTTTGTTGCCAATCTGACCGGATCCAATCACATCGATCAGTTTTCCATCCAGCGACGCAATCACGATCCGGTTATGATTACTGTCGGAAATGAATAATCTTTGATGTGCAGGATCAGCCAGCAGTTTGCCCGGGAACTTGAGTGGCGTCGGTTTTAATTTGGCCGACTCCAGTTCAAAATGCACGGGAGTCTCATCGAGTGTGCCTTTGGCGCGATGATAGGCGATCACTTTCTCCAGCACTTTATCGAGCAGTTCCCGATTGCCTTCACCTGACAGATGCCCGCAGTAATTTCCTTCCGGGTCAATCAGGACCATGGACGGCCAGGCACGCACCCCAAACTTCCGCCAGACCGTCATGTTGGCATCATTGATGACTGGATGTTTGATTTCGTAGCGCTGAATGGCGCGGCGAATATTATCGGTCTCTTTTTCATTATCAAATTTGGCAGAGTGACAGCCGATAACGACCAGTTCGTTGGGATATTTCTTTTCCAGGTACGCCAGGTCAGGCAGCACATGCATGCAGTTGATACAGCAATAAGTCCAGAAATCAATCAGGACGACTTTGCCTCTCAGGTCTTTCAGTGTGATTTCACCGGAAGTATTCAACCACTCGACGCCACCATCAATACTGGGAGCCTGGGGACGATCCGGAAAGGGGTTTTTGATTTCGGTATCTGCCGGATCAGCGGGAGTTTTTTCATCAGCCTGAGCGGACGAAACACAGCCGGCGAACAGCAGAGTAATAAGTGCAACAGTGCAGGGGATCTGATTCAGAAAAGCTGACTTTCCTGGCATGCCTGATTCTCCATCTTCTGGTTGGCAAACTGGGGCAGGTTCAAAATAGGATGCAGGTGCTGCGAAGTGAGCACACTTCTATTGTAAGTGGCAGGCAGTGCAGGGGAACAGTTCAACCTGATTTTTTCACAGAGGAAATCAGATTCTTTCGATTCCACATTATGAAACGAACAGTGAAACTGCAGAGAGAAACCAGAAGTTTACTCGTGCCTGAGTGCTTCAATGGGGTCGAGGCGTGCTGCAGAAATCGCCGGGTAAATGCCGGAGATAATCCCGATGGTCACCGAGATTCCAAAAGCAACAGGCAGACTCCAGAATGCAATTTGAGGTTGCAGGTCAAAAAACATGCGTCCCACTTCCGAACCTGCAGAACTCCCTTCCATGACAAAGTTCTGCACAAACCACTGAATCCCCAGAAAGGTGATGGGAGTCAATAATCCAAAGATCACTCCAATCATCCCTCCCGATCCCGCAAGCACGATCGTTTCGGTGAGGAACTGCTCGATGATGTCCCTTTGACGCGCTCCCAGTGCGCGGCGCACGCCGATTTCACGCGTCCGCTCGGTAACGGTTGCCAGCATGATATTCATAATTCCGATGCCCCCCACCACCAGACTGATGGCAGCAATCGAACCCAGCACGACGTTGAAGATCATTCGAATCTGTTCCGCCTGCTTTAACAGTTCCAGTGGGACAACAACCGCATAGTCTTTGGTGCGCGGGTGTGACTGATCCAGCGTCTCACGAATTGCCTGCGCCGTTGGCAATACAGAATCTTTATTATTTACTCGCAGCGTGATCTGATTGAGTTCAATATGTTCGGCGGTCATACTGCCTGCCTGATTTTTGATATCCAGATCCCCTTCGCGGGCCTGTAATGTTTTGATGGGAATATAGACGTCTTTGTTATAATCCTGACCGGAGAGGCTGCCACCAATGGCCGCAGAGGCCGTTCTGTCTTTGGTAACGCCGACGACCGTATAAAACATGGCACCGATGCGAATAGATTTGCCGAGCGGGTCTTCGAATTTAAACAGACTGTTGGCCACTTCATTCGCAATGACGGCCACGTTTAAGAGTTTCTGTTGATCACTGCCTGTCAGGAACCGCCCTTGTGAAAGCGTCAGATGGTTCATATCCAGATAGTCGGCGGTACATCCCACAACACGTGCATTCATGGCTTCTTTGAGATAACGGATTTCCCGATCGACTTCGCGAATCGGAGCGGCACTGGTAATAGTGGGTAGGGTCTCCGTCAGGATTTTATAATCAGAACGCAGCAGGCCGTACTGCAGCACACGGCTGCGAGTGGAAGACTGTGTAACCTCATGCGGCGGCTTGACACTGCGGACGATGACATTTGTGGCCCCCAGTTCGAGCACCTGCTTCTGTGCCTGGGCACTGGCACCTTCGCCAATCGCCAGCATCGCAATCACGGAGAATACACCAAACACAATACCCAGCATCGTCAGCCCGGATCTCAGCTTATGCAGCATGAGGCTTTTTAAAGCGAGCCGAACAATACGAATAATACGGGACATGCGAAGTGCCTGAATGTAATACAGAATGAAGGATTAAAAGGGCGACTGTCCGTCGCGTTAAGAGGCAGGGACGGCCTGTTGCAGAATGGTTTCACTTTCGATGAGACCATCTTTCATCACAATCTGACGCTTGGTCTGTTTGGCGATCCCCGGTTCGTGGGTCACCATGATAATAGTACGCCCCTCCGAATTCAGATTGTGGAGGATATCCATAATTTCCGCTTCGGTAGCGGAATCCAGGTTACCCGTTGGTTCGTCTGCGAGGATAATTTGTGGATCATTGACTAATGCGCGGGCAATGGACACGCGCTGCTGCTGCCCCCCGGACAACTGAAAAGGGCGGTGATCCATACGATCACCCAGTCCGACCATGCGGGCCAGTTCCATACACCACTCCCGCTCGACGCGCCCAATCGCCGGGTAACCGGCCCGGTAGAGCAGGGGGACTTCAATATTTTCGAGTACGGTATATTGTGAGATCAGATTGAACGACTGAAAGATAAAACCGATCATATCGTTCCGCATCTCGGAGAGTTCATCATCGTCCAGGGTTGAGACATCGCGTCCGCCGAGGATGTACTGTCCGCTGGTGGGACGGTCGAGTGCCCCCAGCAGGTTCAGCATGGTACTTTTACCGCTTCCGGAGGAGCCCATGATGGCTACAAAATCTCCTTCAGGAAAGTCTGTAGACACACCTTTCAGCGCTTTGACGACAACCGATCCCAGATCATAGAACTTGGTGAGATCGACAACTTGAGCAGCAAGTTTCATGGTCGCTTCTCTCCGCCAGGTCTCGGGCCTCCTGATCCACCACCAGGGCCGCCTGCACCTCGGAGTTTACTGAGTTCACCTGCATCCAGAAAACCATCCTTGTTGGCATCGAGTTCATCGAAGCGTTCCTGCATGCGTTCCGGAGCTTCCTCCTTGGAAATTTTCCCATCGGAGTCCTTATCCAGACGCTGCAGCATGCCACCTGCATTTCCACCGGCAGGTTTTTTCTTCTCTGAAGATTCACCACCTGGTTTCTGACCGCCTGCATTTCCAGCTGCGGGACCACCTGCCTTCGCATCGACACTACCGGGCCCCTGTTTCTCAGCCTGTTTTTTCTTTGCCATGGCCAGCTGTTCTTCCAGATCGATCAGCTCATCGGCAAAGTGGGTCCGTGGATTTAAAATCACTTCTTCACCAGCTTCGACACCCGACATGATTTCGATCATGGTATCACTGGCCTGACCGATTTTAACTTCTCTGCGATCTGCTGATCCATCGGAATTTAAAATAAAGATATAGCGTTGTTCGCCAATCGTGATCACCGACTGTACCGGGACCTGGAGAATATCAGGGCGCTGATCAACGCGAATTTCAATTTCGGCGGTTAAACCCGGTTTGAGTTTGGTGATGTCACCGTTATCAGGCAGAATGCGGATCGTGGCTTTGTATTCTTTTAAGTCGGGCCGCATCCAGTTGGATGAAATCGGCACAGAGGAAACCTGGTCGACGACCCCGCGATAGAGCTGTTCCGGAAAGGCATCAACGCGGATATCAACAGCCAATCCCTGCTTGATCATACTGATTTTTGATTCGTGAATGCGGGCATCCACTTTCATCTGTGAGAAGTCAGGAAGCTGAATAATGGACTGACGTTCGCGGACTTCCGTCCCTTCTTCAATCACATCTTCACCACTGCTGCGACGACCGCTGTCCTGGTTGGCATAGACGACCTGACCATTTTGCGGAGCAATCAGTTTACAGGCCAGAATCTGTTCGCGAATGCGTTCCAGTTCGCTCTTCTCGACTTCATATGTCAGCTGGCTGGCTTTCAGACGGGCATCAAACTGAGCCAGTGTCGCAACCCCCTGACGCTTCACGCGCTCCAGGTTTCGTACTTTTTCGTCAACGTCCGCTTCCAGTTCTTTACTCTTACGGGTCTGAACGTAATCTTTTTCCACCTTGAGATCTTCTTTGGCAATCTCGAGATCGATTTCCGCTTTCACGACATTGATGCGGTCCGCTTCGACATCGTTCTGGTTTTTATAACCTTTTTTGGCAATGCGTTTCGAAAATTCGAAGGTCTCTTCCGCACGCTGCAGGTCTTCACGCGCTTTGGTAATGGCACCTTCTTTGACGTTCAGATCGCGCTGCGACTCCCCTTTGAGGAATTTCTCCAGATCGAGTTTCGCCAGGACTAATGCCAGTTCGGCAGCCGACGTATCGCTTTCGTTTTGAGTCTTTTGAATTGCAACATTTTCCTCAGCCTGCTTCAACTCGGCTTCGGTCTGCGTTACCTGAATCTGCTGTTGTTTTTCTTTATCGACCAGCAATGAAGAATCGAGCTCACAGACGACATCCCCTTTCTGAACCATCGTTCCCTCAGGTACAATGCTCAGAATGGTCGTAAAGCCTTTGACTTTGCTGGACAGGGTCACGTTGTTCAAACTGTCAAGCTGACCGCGTTCGGTCACTGACACCCGAAACGGACCTCTGGTCACCTTATCGGTGATGTAAGTCGTATTCTTCTTTGAACCAGAAGAAAAGGCAGAAAAGAGCGGTGTGCGCAAGACGGGTACCGTCAGGACAAGTATCCCGACACCAATCAGTGTGATGATCAGCACTACTGATTTACTGGGGCGCCTGCGCTGGCTCTTCTTCTGTTTCGGTGAGTGCGTTGAGTTCTGCTGCAGGTCGGAAGACGACTGGTTGGATGTCTTCTCCTGCAGTGACTCTTGTTTCTGTTGTTCCTGGGGTGGATTGGCGGTGCTCATTGGTAGGCCTGATTATTCCCGCGCGGTGTTGATAGAAATCGTCTTTCCAAATGCCATTTTCATCTATCTCCATGATACCCATATCTCGATAGATGTTAAGTCGGTTTTGTTCATAATTTACCCAGTTGCTGATTAAACTGTTTTGTGCATCCAATATGGAAGATAACGCATTTAACAGATTTAACCCCTGGTTTCGACCAGCCTGGGCAGGATCGGAAGTCGCCTCGACTGCACTGTCGTATTGCAGTGCCGCCAGACGGATCTGAACCCGAGATGTTTCAAAGTTTTGACGCAGCACATTCAGCTGTCGCCAGCTCTGACGAATATCATATTTGACGTTGTCCTGTGCCTCCATAAAGGTACGACGCTGTCTCTGGTATTCGATTTGCGATTCTCGATAGGCATTTCGCTCCTGTACTAATGACAATGGAGCCGTAAATTCGACACCTGCCCGCAATCCAGCCTGACTACCGCGGAAGTCGAGAGGCTTATTTTTGCCGAGAGGCGTACTTACGTCTCCATCTACTACGACATTTAACACCGCTTCGAGAGAATTAGACCGCACTTCCATCAATCTTCTGGCATCCATCACGAATCCGCGCTGGTTCATCAGATCCAGACGATTCTCCAGACCAATCTGTACCACCTCAGAAATATCCATCGTAAATGGTTCCAGAGTAATGAGTTCCACTCGCAGACCGATCTCGATTACCTGCATACCCTGCGAGGTTCTGAGCATGTCTTCCCGCAGGTTAGCCATTTCCAGAATAATTTGTTTTTTCTGGGCATTGGAGAGCGTTTCCTCGCTCAAAAAACCTTTCAGCCCCTGCAGACGACTCTTGATCTCCTGAATTTCCTTGCGGACCCCTGAGTACAATCGTATATCATTTGCTGTACTTTGGCGGACCCGGTCCCGATCGTCGTTTGACAGGAATCGGCGTTTGCGTAAAGCCAGAATTTCCTCTGTGACCCCTTCCTGACTGTCGCCCAGCAACAGATCCACATTTTTGATGTCCTGTTCCAGTGTCAGTAGAGCATCTTTTTCGAGACGTTGCTGCAATACTTCCAGACCTTCCACTACCTTGAGCAGTTCAGCCGTCGTTGGCGGGACCAGATTGGGATCTTCCCAGTCTTCGACATATACCTGAGCCCAGTCTTCGACATAGTCATATATCTCCTGTTCAATTTCCGGCAACAGGGGATCAATCAACTCGAATGGCTTCAGCAATGATTCATCAATGCTCATGGGCATGTTGGGAGGCAGGCCAAGAAACAGCTTGAAACTTCCCAGTGAATCCTGATAGGCCCGTTCGAGAGTACGCAGACGGTTGATCGACTGTGCCAGCCTGGTTTCCAGCTGGGCGACATCCAGTGTGACCACTTCGGTACGAATGCGTTGTACAAGTTCGCCTGCTGTAGCCTGAAAGGAATCTTCATCACTCAGTGCCAGCAATCGTTTTTCCTGAGCTGCGGTCATATCACCTTTCCAGGAAAGCAAACGTGATTCTTCATCGAATTCGAGTTTCTCTACCAGGTCCGGCGGAATGATCCAGTTCTCGGGCAATTTTTCCAGACGCTCCGACTGCACTTTTGGTTTTTGTGAAGAGAGTGCTCTGAGGATTTCCACCTGACGTTCGAGTCGTTTGATGTTACCACGTTCGTTGTAAATCACCTGCAGCTGCTGTAACAGTTGCAGAAAGCCGTTTCCGCCTGCCACGTTCTGTGTAAAAAATGTTTTGCGGAAACGAGCGAGCGTACGTGTCTGATACAAAACGTTTCGTTCATCCTGTGTCAGATTATTCAAGACCACTTTCCGTCCCGCCCCGAACAACAGAGGTTGCACGAGTGAATAGGAAAGCACACTGACAGACGTTGTCTGATTCGAACCGGAAAAGAGCCAGAGTGTATTATTCGCCAGTTCGACCGCCCATTGTGCACCACTGGGCAATACCTGGTTAACGCCCATACGGCTGCCAAGATCCAGTTCCTGAGTCCCGTTTTGCAGTCGACGACGATTCAGATCCACCTGAGGATTCTGTCCCCCTACGCCCAGATAACGCACATCAAACTGGAACCGTCCGAACGTCAGATCCAGAGCAGCCAGAAACAGATTTTCAATTTGAAACTGGTACTCCCGGCTATTAATGTTGGCAATCTCAATGGTTTCCCGCAGGGTCACATCTTCGAGCGCGGGTAATTGCGTACCAGGCAACGAATTCCCTGAAGCAGCGATTTCGGCACTTAACTCAGGGCTGATTCCATACTGCACGAGCCAGTCCGGGTTTTCGATACTCAGAGCACGGCCAAATTTGTGCCAGCTCTTATAACCTTTTTTGCACTGCAGCCAGTGCATGTAAACATTAGCCGCCGGATCGTCGGGAGGCAGGGGTTCGTGGTTCGGATCATAGGGATCATAAAAACGACTGCGGGGATCAGGTTCCACATCATAACGTGGAACTTCCCATGCCGGATCATTGGCTTTTTCAGCCAGAATTTCATAGCTGT
>JAGQQP010000778.1 GCA_020426085.1 Planctomycetaceae bacterium
TTCATGCAACATACAAAACTCTCTGACAAGGACATCGCAGAGCTCCGCCGCATACTCGATGAGAAGGAACGTTGAACATGAATGGATTCCTGTTGACTGCAGATCTCTATGTTAAAATTACCGATCAAATCCTGGAACTGTTAATCATCCCCACTATGATCGCAGGCCTGCTGGTGGCGCTCGTCTTGTTCGTCAATCTCGTCGCCCGAAAATGGCTGACCGCCGGACAGATGGGACTGCTCTGGGCACTGGTTCTCATCCGGCTCGCCGTTCCCTATGGTTATGCTCCCGAGAGTTCGTATAGTCTGACGAATCTGTTTGTGGAATTCATGGAGGAATCGACACCCGCTGAACCGTCCCGTGATGCTTACACTCCTGAACCCTGGACGGCTAATGACGCTAACACGACGACTGCAGCGGATCTGCCTCCCATGCATCAAATCCAGTTCCCGGAACCAAAACCTCCTGAAGTCAGTTTCACCGAAACACTTCAGGAATTTCTCTTTGCCTTCCTCGAATGGTTCCTGCGGATCCTCCCGCCACTCTGGTTTGTGGGAGCTGTCTTCATCCTGACGCGGATGCTGATCACCCATCGGAGATTCTCTCATAAGATCAATCAACTTCCCGCCTCCACAGATCAGCGACTTTTAAAACTCTGGAACACCTGCTGCGAGCAGGTCCATTTCCGCAGCTCTGTTCCGGTGATTGTTACTGACGACATTTCCCAGCCCTCCGTCATGGGGGCCCGGCGTCCGAAACTGCTGCTCCCCACCGATCTCATAGAACTGAGCGACAGGCAACTTCAGCTCATCATGCTCCACGAGTTAGCGCATCTTATCCGGCGGGACCTGTGGGTCAACTGGTTTTTGTTTGGATTGAAATTGCTCCACTGGTGGAATCCCCTCTACTGGCTGGCAGCCACCCGTTACAGCAACCTCCGTGAACAGTCCCGCGATGCCATGGTCCTCCGCTGGCGAGAACAACAAGATAAAAACATACACGCTGATCCTTCCCGCGAGTTCAGCGAACTCCTGCTCACACTCGCACAACGCGATCCTGTCTCTCGCTGGCGCATTTCACTCCCCGTCTCGCTCCTCGGATTTCTGAAGTCCCCCTTCCGTAAACGGTCACTGGCCAACCGGCTCAAGGCACTCCGTAGCGCAACAGTAAAAGTCCACCCGCTGCACACCACCGCCGTCATCATCGTCATCACCCTCTGCGCAGCGACGGGATTGGCGGAGGTGAAAGATCCTGCAACCCCGGCGAATCAGCAAATGCAGATTCAAAATGAACACCAGCACAACTGGTTTGTGGATCTTCCAATACTCTCAACACCTGACGACGAAAGTTTAGAGCCGCTCTTTTTACGGATCTATCAGGTCAACAAAGTGATCGGCAGGATTTCCGAGGAACGAATGCTTTCTGAAGAGCAGGCATACGAATATCTCATGACGCACGTCAAATATCTGCTGGAAATACAAAATCAAAAATACCAGCCAGATGAGAAACTGCCTAAACAGGCACTTGCAGAATTCGATGGGCAGAACCGTCTCGTGGTCAATGCACCGGATTCGCTGCATGAGGAATTGAGTCGACAGCTTCGCGCCTGGGAGCAGAGTGGCTGCGGCCAGATTACCTTCGCCAATATTCACATGGAAACCGCCTCTGATGTCGCGGCACAAACTGATATCGAGTGGACCGGACTGGCTGGTTTTCAAAATACAACCCCCGTACCACGCCAGCCGCAACTTGACAAAACCAATCCAGTTCCAGTCGTGCAAGCGAGTGCTGCGGTTGAAGAGTATTTTCCCATCAGTGTGGCAGTGATCAATGAAAAACAGGAATTCAATCTGATCCAGGCCGCCCAGAGCGACGAGAACAGTCATTGTTCATTTAATCCGAAGGTCACCCTGTTCAATGGACAGAAAGCCTCCATCGCCAATCAGGTGCAAAGGCCATTTGTCATCGGCATACATCAAGCAAAATCTGGAGAACTGAAACCGGCTTTGAAAGTCATCGCTGAGGGAACCACACTCGAACTCAGGCCGATCCTCACAGCAGATCACACAGCGGTACGTGTCGATGTTCTGGTCAAGCAAAGTGAAATCTCCCGCGTGAAAATAATGGAGACACAGGTCTCTGGCAAAAAAATCAACTTCCAGGTTCCCAGCGTCGAGCAGAGATGCATCCAGGTTGCCGCCGAT
>JAGQQP010000779.1 GCA_020426085.1 Planctomycetaceae bacterium
GGTAGTACCATCTTCCAGCACGCATTTCACGATGATCGAAGTCGATTCCGAGCGACTGAACGAAGCATGTTTGATTTTTCGGCGCAGGGGGACAGCAACCTGATACGCGGAAAGTCGGGCGATTCTCATGAGGTCGGCGTTAAACCTTCATTAACTCTATACTCTATTGAGACATAGGTGAAAATTGGGGGTGACAGGATTTTTAGAAAGTACTAGGATTGTCGTATTCTGAATGGATTTCGAATTATTCGCAACATGGAGGCGATCGTGGGTGTTCCCCTTTCTCAAATGTGGACTGTCGCTAAGTATGTACTGACACAGCGTATAAAAGGTGTCGAACGCTATCCTCTGGTCCTCATGCTGGAGCCTTTATTCCGTTGCAATCTGGCTTGTGCCGGCTGTGGAAAGATCCAGTTTCCTTCCCACATTCTGAAACAGAATCTGAGCCCCGAACAGTGTTTCAAAGCGGTTGACGAGTGTGGTGCCCCCATTGTTTCCATCCCCGGCGGAGAACCTTTGTTGCACCCCCAGATGCCCGAAATCGTAGCGGGACTGGTTCAGCGGAAAAAATTCATTTATCTCTGTACCAACGCGATCTTACTGGAAAAACATTTAGAGAACTATCCCCCCTCAAAATATCTGACGTTTTCGATTCACCTGGATGGAATCCGCGAAGATCATGATGCCGCCGTCTGCCGGGAAGGGATCTATGATAAAGCGATCAGTGCGATCAAAGCCGCCGTCAAAGCCGGGCACCGTGTGACGACAAATTCAACGCTGTTCGAGCATGCGGAACCTGAGCGGGTCCGTCAGATGTTCGACGAACTCGCCGAACTGGGGATCGAGAGTATGATGCTCTCGCCTGGATATCAGTATGAAAAAGCCCCCGATCAGGAGCATTTCCTGAAGCGGAACCAGACCATTCAGAAGTTTCGCGAAATCCTCTCTACCCCGAAAAAAGCCTGGAAATTCAATCATTCTCCGTTGTTTCTGGAATTCCTGAAAGGGAACTGGGACCTGGAATGCACTCCCTGGGGCAATCCCACCTATAACATCTTCGGCTGGCAGAAGCCCTGTTACCTGCTCGAAGAAGGTTATGCCGAAACCTTTGCAGAACTGATGTCATCCACCCGCTGGGAGCAGTATGGCAGAAAGAGTGGCAACCCGAAGTGCCGCGATTGTATGGTCCATTGTGGACATGAACCCACGGCCGTCGACCAGACATTCTCATCCTGGAAAGGCTTCCTGAAAGTGGCAACATTAACCCTGTTTGGCTCAAAAGAAACCAATCGGCCTCTGCCAACTCCTTCAAGTAATAGCGTTGGTGCACCGCACTATACCGTGAGTGACAGGGAGCTGTTTCAGTTGCCCGAGTACTCCGATGAAACCGCTGAGGATGAAGTAGAGGCACTAAATCTCTCGAATTGAGTTGGTGGAGCAGTTCTACCAAACCATTTCATTGCTTTAAGCTAAAAATCAGCAACAGGATGTGGAAAATGGTCAGGTGACCGAAAAGGCAGGTTTTCGGTTTGCTTCGCTGGGGTGAACTCGCTATCATATCAACGACAGTTTATGTTGATTCGATGGTGCTGCGGATCAGAGTTCCCAGGGAAGTGATTCTATGCTGACGATTCTTGGCAAACCGACCCGTAAAAACGGGCAATTTTGTGATGGCGTCTCCCGCCGCAGCTTCTTGAAGATTGGTGGCATGGCGTTGGGCGGAATTTCGCTGCCCGATGTGCTCAGAGCGGAAACAGAGAGCCAGTCAGGCAGTAACCACAAAGCCATCATCAATATTTATCTGCCCGGCGGTCCATCGCATATCGACTTGTGGGACCCTAAACCGGATGCTCCCAAGGAAATTCGGGGCGAGTTCAGCCCGATCAAAACCAATGTTCCCGGCATTGAAATCTGTGAGCTGTTTCCGCGAATGGCTCAGATGATGGATAAATTCATCCCCGTCCGGACGATTTCTGATGCAGATGGCAGACACGATGCGTATCAGTGTATGACAGGGCGAAAATTTGGCAGTCGTCAACCGCCCGGAGGCTGGCCCGCTGCTGGTGCTTTTGTTTCCAAACTGCAGGGACCGGTCAACTCCGCTGTCCCGGCGAATGTTGCTTTGATGTATAAGACGGGAAACGGGACCTGGGGTGAACCGGGTACCGGAGGCTTCCTGGGGGTTCAGTATTCGCCATTCA
>JAGQQP010000780.1 GCA_020426085.1 Planctomycetaceae bacterium
TGGGGAAGCCCCATCGGGCAGTGAGCAGAGTGTCATCGCATTTGCATCCCCCTGCCAGATGACATTTACGTAACCCATGGAGAGGTCAATGGTCTGTTCATGGTAGACCTGCAATGCCAGATCGACGAGTACGCCGTAACGGCATTCGGTCGCGTAGTTCAGGCGGATGATGGTCATCGGGATATTCAGGGTGCGGCTGAAGTGTTCGAACATCCGTTCGCGTCCCAGACAACTCATCGCATACTCGCCTATGGGATTCGGTTTGTCCGTTTCCACCGAACCCCGACTGGTTGCTGGAACGAGGCCGTAGATATTACCGGTTGAGAATGCGGTGATCCGGCTGTTTCGATAGTTGTTACAGACCAGCGCGGGCAGATAGGTATTCATCGCCCAGGTGAGCGACTCGTTTCCTGTTGCGCCGAATTTCATACCTGCCATGTAAATGACATTAGGGACATCGGGAAGACTGCTGATGAAATCGGAATCGAGCAGATCACCTTTGATGGTCTCAATTCCCAGGTCTTCAAGAGGTTGCCTGCTGGCTTCATCGGAAAAGCGGCTCACGCCAATCACTCGTCTCTTGATCCCCGCAGCTTCATCGCCACGCAGAATCATGCGGGCTAACGTTGGTCCCATTTTACCGGCAGTCCCGAGAAGAATGATGTCGCCGGGAGTCTTTTGCAACGCCTCGACCACCTGGGGAGTGGGGCGGCTTAACAGTTCGTCGAGTTGTTCGAGTTCGTTAATGGTCTCTGGATAAGCGGAAGTCATGATGAGGTTGAAGCTGTCAATTTTGAGATTAAAAATGCGAGGATCGTTACTTGCATGCGCATTATGACAGGTTCGTGGTTGAATTGGAAATCAAAGTTAAGTTATTCCCGGGGAAGCTCGCAGGCAAGAAGTTGATCCCAGTCGGGCAGGTCGGCAGAGTTTTGTGAAAAGTAACTGGAAACGACTTTACCCTGGTCAAGAATCAGGGCGGCCCCCAGTTGTTGTACATCTTTGCCAGGAATACCGGGGAGATAGCCTGAAAGAACTGTGGTTTTGAATCCAGACCACCAGACAGCGGGGCCTACCGTCTCAGACAGACTGCCTCGTTTGACTTGAAAGAGTTCGTAGAGCTTGCGATCCGGGTCGCTGAAACTGTGTACGTTTTGTAACTGATAGCGGGCCAGTAATCGGGCTGCCTCTGTTTCGTCCATCATATGCACTATAGCCAGTTGCAGATTACGTTCTGCCAGTTGAGCAGAGAGCGATTTCAGTTGATCGAGTACCTGCCGACAGAAAGGACAGCCACCATGTCTGAGAAAAACGACCAGTACCGGGGCTGCATCTGACAAGTCTGTTAGCGTTTTTCCCTTACTGGAAGGGAACCGGGAAAGGGTCTCCCGGAAGGGATCGGCGTTCATGGGAAACTTTCCGTTCGATGTTGGTGATTCTGATCAGACAGCAGTGAGAGTTCCGTTCAAACGAAATTAGCTTCACGCAACTTTACCACAATGCGTTCGGGTGTTCTTTGTGGAAATCCGTCACTTCCTGAACGGTATCCTCAATCGTTTCCAGATCCGAATAAAACATGGCGGTAGGATCAATCTGTTTTTCTTCCAGAAAATCGATGTCCGCTTTCACTTGTGGAATGGTAGCGATCTGTGGGAAGACGACCAGCCAGAGCAGACACACCCCCGTTACCAGTAACAGAAATGGAACCCATCGCTGTCGGGAATGCGTTTTTTCTTCTGATGGATCTTCAGAACTTAAGTCAGGAGTCGTGGAAGGCACTTGAATTTACAGACTGTTGAGTAGTTTTAAAATAGTTCGTGTATGACTTCACCATGATCGATGGCGACAATCGGTCTGCCGGAATGATCGGGGAAATAGGTTTCGGGATCCATGCCCAGCACACGATAAATGGTATGATGGATATGTCCGGGGCGTACAGGGCGGTCGGCAGGTGCATCTCCCAGTCGGTTGGTCGCACCGACGATGCGTCCCCCTTTGACGCCACCCCCTCCCATCAGGCAGAACATCGAGTTCCCCCAGTGGTCACGGCCCGGCGTTCCCATACTGAGGGGAGGCCCACCGTTGCCGCCATTATTCATGCGCGGCGTTCGACTGAACTCACCACAGAGTACGACGAGTACTTTCTCACTCAAACCTCGCTGGGCCAGATCTTCAAACAGGGCACTGACTGCCTGATC
>JAGQQP010000781.1 GCA_020426085.1 Planctomycetaceae bacterium
CGAGTTCCTTCGCCGACAAACAGTCCGAACAGCTCATCGATAACTGCCAGCATGTCAGCATGGGCTGCTGTTTTGAATTCAATCGTTTCTGTGAAACCGTCGGCATTGCTGGTTTTTTCCAGCGTGCTTCAGAACTCTATTTCATTGGCCCTGATTCATCCGGGTCTGAGTCAAAAAGCGAACAGTTCAAAGTCAATCGCTTCGCCGCCAGTCCGCTGCTGCCTGCTCCCCTGCATCTGCTCCCCGCATTTGGC
Source organism: Planctomycetaceae bacterium (assembly GCA_020426085.1). GTDB lineage: Bacteria > Planctomycetota > Planctomycetia > Planctomycetales > Planctomycetaceae > Gimesia. Next base: position 255 of record JAGQQP010000781.1, read on the forward strand.
GGTCTCTCTTATCTTTCCTGGTCTGAAAAAACTGAGCTCGCCAAAGGCCTGAAACAGCTGGCACTGGAAAAAACGGATCTGGAAAATGAACCCACGATCGCCGACTGGCTCGCTGAGCACGGTCAGTCCGCCAACGTCATCCACCGTTTCTGGAATGTGGTTCTCGTCAGTGCGTTAAGTGAAAGTCTCGATCGCATCAGTCTCTCACATGCCCGCAAGGTCTTCGTCGATGGCTTTCTCAGAGCCAGAGACAGCTGGCAGGTACTGATTCCCACCGTTCCCCTCGAACATTTATATGGAACCGTGATTCAGGATTATCTCAAACAGCGGGGCACAAAAATTTCGCTGCAGACCGGTGTCGAAAACATTCGAATCGACGGACTGCAGGTGACCGGCATCAAGTTACGTGACGGAAGCGAAATGGACTGTCCGCGAGTCGTACTCGCAGTTCCCCATCAGCGGGTCTTTGATCTCCTCCCCGATGATTTTCCAGGCCGCGAAAGTTTAACCGGCATTCAACAACTGGAATCTGCCCCTATCACCAGCGTGCATCTCTGGTTCGATCGCGAGATCACCAGTCTGCCGCATGCTGTCTTTGTTGATACGCTTTCGCAGTGGATGTTCAATCGCAGTCGACTGATGCAGAATGCTTCTACTGAGTCTGGCTTCTACTACCAGATCGTCATCTCCGCCAGCCATGAACTGACAGGATCTGCCCGGCAGGGGCGCACCCAGTCAGAGATTATCGGCGAAGTCGTCAGAGAACTGGCGTTGATCTGGCCGGAAACAAACTCCGCGGAGCTGCTGCACAGTCGCATGGTGACCGAGCATCAGGCCGTCTTTTCCGTCAAGCCCGGGGTGGAACAGCTCCGCCCCTCACAACGGACCGAAGTCGCAGGTCTCTATCTGGCAGGGGACTGGACTTCCACTGGATGGCCTGCCACCATGGAAGGTGCCGTTCGCAGCGGAATCCAGGCAGCGGAATTTTTACTCGCTGATCTGGGCCGACCCGAAACCATTTTATTACCCCCGGCTCAGTCGAGTTTTCTATCAAAAATATTATTCAGACTGTAAACTCTCACGCATGGTTTTTCATTTCATCTCATCCTCGAATCAGACGAAACAGCAGAAGCAGACGGTTGCGCATTTTATTCGTATCGTCAGCCTGCTGATCGGCTTTACCATTTTCGGAACGGTGGGAATACGCTGGATTGAAGGTGCCTCGTGGCTCGACAGCCTGTATATGATTGTCATCACGGCGACCACTGTCGGTTATGAAGATCCCGTTTCCCTGTCCGACAACGGGAAACTGTTTATCATTTTCTACCTCATCTTCGGTCTGGGAATATTTACGTACTCCGTCTCCCAGCTCGGTCAGTGGGTCGTTCGTCAGCAGATGAGTTCTATCCTGGAGAAACGTCGTATGCAGAAAGCAATCTCTAATCTGGACGGCCATTACATTGTGTGTGGCATTGGTCGCATGGGGGCCTCCATTTGTGAATACCTCCACGAACGCGAAAAACCGTTCGTCGTCATCGACAAAGACGATGAACGCCTGCAGTTGACCTGCGAAGATAAAGGCTGGCTCTATATTCACGGTGATGCTACCGATGATTTTGTCCTCCAGAGTGCCGGGATCGAAAACGCGAAATCGCTCGCCTCTGCGCTACCCAGTGATGCCGATAATGTTTACGTGGTCCTCACCGCCCGCATGCTCAATCCTGAATTTCAGATCATCGCCCGCGCCAGTGATGACAAAGCCGGCGATAAAATCCGTCACGCCGGTGCCAACCGTGTTGTCAGTCCGTTTCGCAGCGGTGCTGTCAAAATTGCCCGTTTCATGATTCATCCTGCCGTTGAAGATTTTGTTGAAGTCGCCAGTAGACACGTCGGCGGCTTTGAAGTCGCCGATCTGCAGATCACGGAAACTAACCCTTACTG
>JAGQQP010000782.1 GCA_020426085.1 Planctomycetaceae bacterium
CCTTATCAACGACATAAGCATACTTCTTGGCAAGAATTTCGTACGTTGCCCGCTGCGGGATCACGATTGCATCTTTAATGATTCGGCTGAGTAATATGGTTCCGGTCTGACCATGGCGTAACAGGCCATTCGGGTTGGGGAAATCGGCGCGGAAGGAGATGTTTCCGGTGTGGTTGTTGAAATCGGCTTCAATCGCACCAATCTTGCCGACATAGGGGAACTTCGAACCGTCTGCCAACTGGAGCTCTACTTTAATATTGTCTCTGTTGGGGTCGGCTTTAAACTCGAGATAACGTGCCTCAGGGACGTTGAAGTAAACCCACATGACACTGTTGTCAGACAAAGTCGTGAGGATGTCCCCCTCTGAGATCAGGCTCCCCTGTTGATGATGCTGTTTGTCGATAATGCCATCAAAGGGTGCTTTAATCGTTGCAAAGTCCAGTTCAGCCTGGGTCAGTTGCATCCTGGCGGTCACTTTTGCCAGCTTTGCTTCTGCCAGTGCGACTTCGGGCTTCGCGACTACTTTCTGATTATATAACCGCTCTGTGTTATCGTATTCGATCTGGGCCAGTGATACTTCAGCCTTCTCGGCGTTCAATCTGGCCTCGTAAAGAGTGGGTAAAATTCTGAACATCGTAGAACCCGCCTTTACGGACTGTCCTTCTTTGACGGGGATTTCTTCGAGGTATCCGCTTTCCAGAGCCCGAACCTCAATATGTCGATAAGAGTGGATCTGGCAAACGTACTGTTGTGTGCTGACCACGTCCTTCTTCATCGGACTGGTGACAATAATTTTGTGTTGTGGATGATGCTCTTCATGCTGCTCAACATCGCTATGACCTTCCAGCTTGGAGCAGGCGTGCATCGATAAGGTAATGAGCATCAGGCTGAGGATAGAAAGCGGTGAGAGTTTCATAATGTTTTTCTCGCTGTTGTTTCCCATGTCCTGTACGGGAGCATTAACCGGGGACAAAAAATAGAATGAACTATGAACTCTTACGCAATCGACATACCAGCGAATTGAATTTTTGAGCAAATGGAGAGCACAAACTTTTCCAAGCCCTGAATAACAGTGGTTATCTGTCAGTTTTTTTTACTGCTCTGAAATTTTTATAAATCAAAATCTCAGAGCTATTCATCCCTGAATCAATTACTCGTGCAATATCTTGCACTCGAAAACGCAACATGTTGCACCAGACAACGCAAAAAAGTGCATGCCGTAACTGAGTTCCAGTCAATATTTTCCATACAACGCCTGTACAGAAAATAAAACTGTAAACTGCATTTATGCTGTTGACTGAGAGTGAACTCAAAACGCTGACGTAATTTTCAGCTGCAGGAACAAAGTAATGCTCTGCTAAAATTAAAGACCTCAAGAAGGGGGAATTCAGTCCTTCATGTGGGACATAGACCCTGCACTCTTCTCACCCCGAGGCTTGCGGAATTCAGCTCAGTGTGCGGATCGTTATCCGTTGACAGCTACCTGAAGCTCCAATCTGCAGGTCTGAATAAGAAAGGTTTGCTCTGATGCTGTCGAATGAGATTTCCAATCAGTCCAGGTGCTGGATTGTCTCAGTTCAGGTTGGATGTTATTCAGAACGGTCAAAAATCATTCGTTTCAGTGTTCGAAGCAGGTTCGATAACTGGTGCTCATGTGGAACGACTTCGCAATAAAAAAGGCGAAATCACTTTCAGTCAAGTGATATTAATACTGTTGATTTTACGACGCATGCCCTTTGATCAGATTGAAAAATCAAGACAACGCGCGCGACGCATAACTGCGGAGTTTCTTTGGGGGCACCGGGGGTTCAAGTCGAATCTGTGTGGTGAAAATCGAGCAGTGGTAAAGAACTGGTATCAGTACTCGGAGAAACCTGAAGTGCAATTCTCCCCTGTTCGATCCAAGTGATTCAGCAGGTGAGTATGTTCAGCCGTGATAGTTTGGTATAGAATATCGGATAGTGCCTCGCTTCACGTTCCTTTAGTGCCGGTGACTGACTGTGCTGTTTCGACTGTTCCTGCTGTTCACGATCATTCCTCTCGCCGAGCTGTGGCTGCTGCTCTGGTTCAGTTCGCTGACCAGTCCGATTGTAACATTTGGGCTGGTTGTCGTGACGGGGATTCTGGGAGCCTGGCTGGCTCGGAAACAGGGTGCGCAAGCCTGGAGGAAAATTCAACAGCATATGGTTC
>JAGQQP010000783.1 GCA_020426085.1 Planctomycetaceae bacterium
ATCGATCGGCATTATACGGCGGACTTGCTGGCGTTCACCGATGTCGCGCGGAATAGTCTGGATATCTCCAGTGATCGGGATTACCTGGCGGAGTTCTGTTTCTGTATGGCGTTGATCGCCACTCATCTCAGTAACTGGGCGGAAGAGTGGATTGCCTGGTTCTCGACGGAGTTCGGGTTCATCAAACTTCCTGATGCCTTTACCACGGGTTCGTCGATTATGCCTCAAAAGAGGAACCCGGACGTCCTGGAACTGATTCGCGGCAAATCGGCTCGACCGATCTCCGATGTGCAGCAGATTCTGGTTCTGCTCAAAGGGCTGCCGATGGCTTACAATCGCGATATGCAGGAAGATAAGCTGGCGCTGTTCGATGCCTACGATACTGTGGCTGCCTGTCTGGAACTGGCGGCTACCATGGTGGAAGGGGCCGAGCTACAGCAGGAAACAATCGCGAATAAGCTGGAAGACGGCTTTCTCGACGCCACCGCGCTGATGGAGTACCTGATCAAAAAAGGGACGCCGATGCGGACCGGGCATGGCATTGTAGGGAAACTGGTATCGCTGTGTGAATCGCGGTCAATTCGTCTGGTCGATCTCTCACTGGAAGAACTTCAGCAGGCCTGTCCGCAGATTGAAGAGGACATCTACCAGGTACTCGGCGCGCGGAATGCGATGGCGGCACTCTGCAGTTTTGGTTCAGGGGGAGAAGCACCGGTGCAGGAACAGACCGAATACTGGAAGAAAAAACTGGGGCTGTAAGGAACCTTTCCCGTCGACCCGAATTTCTGCGCCTGATGATCTCAGCTGATTGAGCGTTCATGAGAAATATTAAACTGACATTGGCCTATGATGGATCGGAATTCGCGGGCTGGCAGGTGCAACCCAACGGGCCGTCAGTCCAGGCATGTGTCGAGACGGCAATTGAACAGCTCACGCAGCAGCGCAGTCCGGTACTGGTTGCCGGTCGTACTGATGCCGGCGTGCATGCGTTAGGACAGGTCGCCAGTTTTCAGACGGAATCCGCCATTCCCTGCAAGAATCTGCAATCAGGTCTACAGCGATTTCTACCAGACAGCATCTGCGTACGCGAAGCGCGGGAGGTCTCTGCAGACTTTCATGCGACTTATTCGGCGATCCAGAAACGGTACCGGTATGTAATTCATAATTCCGCGGTTCCTTATCCGTTCCTGAAGAAATATGTCAGTGAGTTCGGTAGACCACTGGACTTTGAAAGTATGCATGCTGCTGGTCAGATTTTGTTGGGGAAGCATGATTTTCGCTGTTTTGAATCTCATTTTCCCAATAAAGCAACCAGTGTGCGAACCATTAAAGAACTGACGGTGCAGCGAACCGGGGTCTGGCCAGTCTGGGGTGTGCTGGGACAGGCTGCTCTTTCGCAGGGGAATTCTTCCGCAGCAGAATTCATTACTGTTGATGTTGTGGCTGACGGTTTTTTATACAATATGGTGCGGGCAATTGTAGGGACCTTACTGGAAGTGGGCGTCGGTCGCTGGACCGCAAATGATGTGCAGAACATTTTAACTGGAATGGATCGTTCACTGGCCGGACCGACTGCGCCGGCCTGCGGTCTGTATCTGGTTCAGGTTGACTATCCGGAATGAATTCTGCAAATTAGGTTTGATCCTGAGCAGGGAAAATTACGTTCACTGCAAGTCGAGTGTTCTTAAGGGACTGAGAGTGTTACCATTCGAATTCAGAGAGATTGAGGGGCACGCCACCGTCAGTCCGGAAAGCAAAAGATGAGTCAGCAACCACCGCCTTTACCTCCGCATGATGCCGATGAGCCGATCTTTCTGGAAGACTCATTTGCTGGAGGGGGAGAACGGATTGACGATGATAAGGGCCGTATTTTTCCCTGTGAAAGCTGCGGCGCCGATCTGGTATTCAACATCAAAACACAGAAGCTCCGTTGCGGGCATTGCGGCTTTGAAAAAGAGATCGGGATTGATCCTGACCGTGAAGTGGAAGAGCAGGATATCTATGCCATGCTGGCGCACCTGCGGGAGTTGCGGGAGTACCCGGACCAGGAAGGGGACCAGCAGGAACAGGAAGTGCGCTGCGAGAGCTGTGGTGCGACTTTACTGTTTGTAGACTCGGTTACCAGTTCCGAGTGTCCGTACTGCGCGTCTCCCATTCAACTGGAGCATGCAC
>JAGQQP010000784.1 GCA_020426085.1 Planctomycetaceae bacterium
ATCTTCGAGAGTCGAACCGTTGGCATACGAGATTGGTTCCATCAACAGGCGGACGACATCATCACGACCGGTGAAGAACTCTTCAAACAGTTCACGGGTCGTTTTGCCCTGATCGTCGAAAAAGTTCATCTTGCGCGCGGTATCGAAGAAGTTTTTGACGGTTTCGGTTTCGATGCCGAATTTTTCGATCAGCAGGCGAGTGAAGTCCTCGCGAGTGAATGTCGTTTCGAGTGAGAACTGAGGGTTCTCAAACCGGACCCCCCGCAGGGGTACAATGTTGTCTGCGATTTCCTGGGTCCAGTATTTCCGGCAGCTCTTGAGCATGCCATATGGAAAGCCATGGAGTGAAATATCAAAGATGTGCCCGTTCTGGCGTTTGAACCAGGTGGCCATTCCGCCCAGCTGGTAATGATGTTCGAGGAGCAGTACCGAATATCCCTGGCGGGCGAGGATGTTAGCAGAGGTCATACCTGCCAGACCACTGCCGATTACAATCACATCATATTCGTCTTGAGCGTCTTTCAGAAAATCTTTGGCCATAATAATTCAGCGTTGTATTGAGTGTAGCAGATGAAAAAGAGAGGACAGTGACGGTTCACTGTTCCTGCATGAATGGCAAGTTTTTGCATCTCCTGTTTATCGAAAAACAGGGGCTTTGTCTACTAAACCGCAGTAATTCAGGATGCTGTGACAAAAGTGTGACAATTCCCCTCTGGTGAATAGAAAAAACCGCGTCTTTTTGCCATACCATGAAGCAAGAGTACAGCACATCCCACTCCGGGATGTTTACTTCGCGTTCAGTAAATGCAGGTTGGCAATGCTGATTCCGGAAAGCATCGAGCCAATGATTCCCAGAAACCCCTGATCCGTACCGCACAGGAACAGGTTATCAAAGGGGGTCGTGCCGTCCAGGATTTTCTGCGGAGCGCCGTAGACACACCCGTTGATATGCCCAGTGAATTTTTTGATCGTGCGCGGCGTAAACGTATCGACGTCGATCACATGCGGGCGGAAATCGGGAATGAACCGCATTGATGATTCGAGGATCTGATCATACCAGTACTTTTTCTCTGCGATGTATTTTTCTTCCGGAAGATTCATCCAGTAATCCGGATTGGCCAGAGCCGTAATGCGGATCGAACCTTCTTCCAGAGTCTGGTCGTACTCAAAATTATTGGGAGAGCAGATGATGCCACTGCGAACATCGACCGGATTTTTAGACTGTTCGTAGTAAAAGTCTTCGGAATCGTTATAGAACACAATCGTCTCGTTGTGCCCTAACTCGGCAGGTTGCTGATCGAGTACGGAAATGGTTTCGACGAATGATATTTCCCCAGGAGTAAACCGTTCATCCACGGGAACCTCCGCACCACACATCTGCAGTGTCTCAGCCGATCCCGCAGAAGACAGTACATTTTTTGCTTCGAGAACCTGCCCGTCATCAAGCACCACGCCTGAAACGTGATTACCGTCGGTGATCAGCTGCTGAACTCCGGCCCGCAATTTGAGTTCCCCTCCCAGTGATTTGAATTTTTTCACCAGGTTTTTCAGAATCAACCGCACCCCTTTATAAGGACGGGCGAAGCCTTCCTGGTAGATGCTGCGGAACATGATTACGAACTGATTGAAATCCATGTCATGTTCGGACGGACTGCCATAAAACATCAAAGGACAGAGCAGCATATTAATCAACAGGGGATCTGAAATGTGTTCCGCCATGCGGGCCCGGGCGGAAACCCAGGTCTGTCCCAGATCGCCAATGTTGTGAGCGTCGATCTCCGCAACCAGACGCTTGAAACCATCAATCTGACTGGGGAACTGTGTTGCGATTTCGGCTTCGAAATAAGCGAATTCGTTATTGAACCGCAGCGTATGCCCGGGAAAAACGACAGACGAACCGAACTGGGGACTGAGGTCAAAGTCTTCCCAGCTGAAGCGGAGCTGTCTGAGAATCTTATTCAGAGGCCCCCGTTTCCCACCGGGAGGCGAGTAATTGGTGATCGCGTGCAGGCCCACATCATGATTTCGCCCACGCAGGCGATAGAAGGAATTCAGGCCACCAATGGTGGTGTGCCTTTCCAGAATACAGACCTGCTTCCCATAATAAGCCAGCCGGATTCCAGCGGCCAGCCCAGACAGGCCGGCACCGATAATGATTGAATCGTAGG
>JAGQQP010000785.1 GCA_020426085.1 Planctomycetaceae bacterium
AGCAGGAGCAGGCAGTTCGGGGGCCGTTGGTACGGTTGAACCTGCAGGAAGATCCGGGATCGTATTGTTTTTGTAGAGGGTTTCTTTGTTGTCTTCGTAGAATGCTGCAATTTCTTTATCGGTGACGGGAGGAACCTGTTTTTCGGTATCCACGTAATCCGCCATCAGGTATTCCACCTGCACCTTTTGAGGCTGCCGCAGACCAGGTGATCCAGGACCTTTTTCGCCTGGGAAGACCGTTTTATACGTTTCAAAGAATGCTTTTTTCTCAGCGGTTGTAGGTGCAGGAACTTCGCCTTCAAAATCTTTGACTGGTAAGGCAACCAGTTCCAGTTCTTCCCGGACATTGAACTTTTTGTAGAAGTTCCAGTATTGATCGGGAGTCAGAGAAACTTCAGGACGCAGCATCTGGAACGCCAGGCGTGCCTGCAGTTGATCGCGGAAGATGTCATAAATCTGACCTTCGGTCTTGCCGAGTTGCTGACAGGTTTCCTGAAAGGCTTTGCGGCTGAGTTTATTATTTGTGTAGCGGGAAATGTAGTTGGAGATTGCGTCATCAGAGACGATCAGGTTCATCTTTTCCGCTTCTTTGCGGAACAGGTATTCGAGAATGATGTCATCTTCCATATCACGCCCGAATCCAAACATGGCGCCGCGCGGCGGTTGCGGACGTTGCTGTTCTTCTTCTGTCAGTGAAGCCATGTAAGATCGCATGATAAACTGATTGGCGATCTGGCGATTCTGGACCATCTCCTGGTACTGCCGCATGTCAATATTGCCAGCGGTACTCGTGACCACTGTTTCAGCTCCGACTTTGGGGATGTAGAGATAACCGACGAAGAAGCCGATGACGATCCCTACTACCGCAAACTGGGTTCCTTTGCCCCGGTCACGACCGAGGTACCAGAACACGAACCCGAACAACAGCATTCCCGCAATCGGAGGGAACTGTGCCGGGGTCAGCTGGTCCATGACAATAAAGGCGAACAACGCCAGAATGGTGAGCGGAACCATTAATACTTTTTGTTTTTTACGAAACAATTCCAGTGGCGAGGCCATTCTGTTTCCTTCTTCAGTCTGCAAGTCGAATGAATTCGATTTCCTGTAGTGAACTTCCGGGGTCAACGAGATCCGATTGAAGTAATCGCTGGTTTTCGTATCTTCCAATTGGAAAAGAGTTTTCCGTTGATTTCATGTGTTGTAATTTATTCTGGCCATTCGTGAAAGTCTTCTCTCAAAGAATCCTGCTGTTTCCTGTCTGTTCCTACGCCGAAAAGTACCCGGTTTCGGGACAGCCAGCCATATGAAAAAATAAATACAGGCTTGACAGAGAGTTTTAAGACGGTTAGAGATTGCCGAATGAAGTTTACAAATTGATCCGGATTCAACAGATCCAAAATAGAATAAACGGGAATCATTGAGCCGCGTATTGTAGCCAGCTGGACTCTGGAGGCAAGGTCGACGTCGGTTCTCAGGAAGGGCATGTCTGGTGGCAAAGAAGAAGCTGAAGGCACTGGTGATCGTGGAATCACCGGCGAAAGCCAAGAAAATCGGCAGCTATTTAGGCAGTGATTATAAAGTGCTGGCCAGCATGGGCCACGTCCGCGATCTGCCTGCCAAAGCCTCCGATGTTCCTTCTGAATTCAAGAAAAAACATAAATGGGCGACCCTGGGGGTCAATGTCGAATCCGAGTTCGAACCTTATTATCTGGTCCCCAAAGAGAAGAAAAAGACAGTCAAAGAACTGAAAGATGCCCTCAAAGATGCTGAAGAGCTCATTCTCGCGACCGACGAAGACCGCGAAGGTGAAAGTATCGGCTGGCATCTGGCCGAGCTGCTGAAGCCCAAAGTCCCCGTCAAACGCATGGTTTTCTCGGAAATTACCGAAGAAGCCATTCAGGAAGCGATCGCCAACCCGCGCGACCTCGATCTGAACCTGGTTTCTGCCCAGGAGACCAGACGTGTGCTGGACAGACTGTACGGGTTTACATTGAGTCCGCTGTTGTGGAAGAAAATTGCCCGCGGCTTGTCAGCCGGTCGCGTCCAGTCGGTCGCCGTGCGGATTCTCGTTCAGCGCGAACTGGAACGCCTCGCCTTCAAAAGTGGTACTTACTGGGATTTGAAAGCCCAGCTGAAGACAGGCGAAGGCGCGGAATTCGAATCGATG
>JAGQQP010000786.1 GCA_020426085.1 Planctomycetaceae bacterium
CCCCTCGGAAGCGCATTCGTAACTCAGCAAAACTGTTCCGTCGGCGGGATTCAGCAGGTTCAGTTCTTTATTCGTGAGCATGGCAATCACAGTCTGACCGGCAATGGTCAACAGAGCAGGGGAGCTGTAAGAATGATCGCCGGCAGGAGCCGACCATTTCAAATCGCCCGTCTCCGTATCGAAGGCCAGCAGTCCTTTGTCACCTTTTCCACCCGCATGTACGATGACAGTTCCGTCCACGACCAGTGGTGAAGAACTGAAACCCCAGATCGGCGGCTCGCGGTCTGCCACCTTGCGAATATCCTGCTGCCAGAGAATTTTTCCCGTCGCAGGATCCAGTCGCAGCACATGCCCGCTGGCCCCCATCACATACAAACCACCGTCTGCCAGCGTTGGCGTCGCCCGCGGTCCGGGTCCGCCCAGCGCATCATAAAAACGGGTCTTCACTTCCTGAGTCCAGAGCTCTGCCCCCGTCTCTGTATCGTAACAGACAATCAGCTCTTCCTCACCCCGCTGTTCCTGAGTGAACAGTAATGAACCTGCCACCACAAACGAAGACCAGCCAGGACCGATGGGCTTTTTCCATAAAGGTGTTTCCACTTCCGCGTTCCAGTCCGCATCCAGAGCGACCCCGGTCAGCACGCCATCGCGTAACGCGCCTCGAAATCCGGGCCATTCCGGTTCAGCCAACGCGGCTTCCAGTTCTGCTGCCGTTAACGTACTCTGCTCATCAGCAGCTGTCATCTCCGCTTGCGACAGCATCCGTTCTTCCACGGTCGGCGTCCACCGCCAGGCCAGTGCCATATTGTAGTCGCCCCACATCCCTTCTGCGCGAAGCAACAGCGAAAAGCAAAAGCCGAGTACCGAACAGACAACAATCAAGACAGTCCGCTTCGCAGTACGCATCCGGGAAACCAGGATCGCTGCAATCCCGAACAGCCCCATTCCCATCGGCCCGGTAATCAGCATCACGCCCGGACCCACCATGGTCGGATCCAGCAGTGCCAGTGTAGTGCCTCCCGCCAGCAGAGTGATGACCAGTCCGATCAGTTTCTCTTTCCATGTCGCCCGACTGGCCAGCACCCACCAGACCAGGATCAACCCGCCACAAATCAGTGGCCCAAACACTGCCAGCATGACAGGCAGCACCGAATCCGAGTCCATCCATTTCGGTGCCAGCCGCGTCACCACCATTCCGATCAACAACAGAATCGGTGGCCAGATCCGCAACGGCTTTAATTCGCTGACAGTCGCTGTTTTTTCACTGGCAGCAGGTTCTACGGGAGGATTCGCTTCGGTTTCCGGATGATGGGTATCAGTCATAACAGGCTCTGTTGGGGGAAAAACAAGAAAAACAGAATTGCTGGACATCCCGCGGACGAGTGTCTGATTTCTGTAACTGTAACCAGTCGCTCCGCGGTGTCAAATGCACAAACTGTGATGGGAACCAGGTCTCCTGATTCGATTTCCAGCTGTGCGGTTTTCACTACCCCCTGCTGCCGCACAATCAACGGGAAATCTTTCAGATTCATCTGTTCTTAACCTGAAAGAGATATCAAATTGCATCTGTGATCCGCACAATGGTACAACAGTAGCAGAGTGGCTCCATCCGGGTAACCGAAAAATCGGGCCGTCTCAATGGAACAGGAAGTAATCTGATGATGGACGACCAGCAATTTCTCAACGCATTTGAAAACTGCACCCTTCCCTTAGATGACTGGACGCATCGCGCGCACCTCCGCGTTGCTTATCTCTACGCCTCAAAATATGATTTACAGACCGCGACCGACAAAATACGGGCTGGCATCAAAGCCTACAACAAAGCTACCAATACTCCGGAAGAACTCGAACGCGGCTACCACGAAACGATCACCGTCGCCTTCATGCACCTGGTCACCGCCGCCCTGCAGCAGTCGGGTCCCTTTGAGAATTCCGCAGCATTCTGTGATGCCTGTGCTGTCTCACTCAACAAACCGGTCCTGCTGAAGTATTACAGCAAAGACCACATCATCTCCATGAAAGCCAAACAGACGTTCGTAGAACCCGATCTGCAACCGTTGCCTGTGGTGAAAGAGGAGCATGAAAAGTGAATCAGACTCATTTATTGAGACTTGTTCTTTATCAGTTCTAGAATTTCTTCCAACCAGAGATCATGCTTGTCAGAGAA
>JAGQQP010000787.1 GCA_020426085.1 Planctomycetaceae bacterium
CAGATCAATGGGATTGATTTTTATATCGTTCCTTTGAAACAGTCTGAGTGAACCACAGTTCGCTGATATCGATGTTTGATGGAATACGCCAGAATGAAATCACGCTATCCGTTTCTCACTCCATTGGTCGTGCTGGTCATTTTATTTGGCTCCTTTGCTGGGTCTGGAAGTTACGTCTGGATCTACTTACATGCCGATCAATATTCCACACCGGCAGATCTTGCAGATCGGCTCGCCTGGGCACAGCGGATAGAATATATTTCCCAGTGGTGCCTTGCCATCGGCTTTCTCAGCCTGGCACTGCTGATCATTGCTGACAAATGTTTGCGAAAAGATCACTGACATTTGTCAGCAGACTTGAGCATCGACGCGTCGCTCATTACAGTCAAGCGACTGTCTGCAGAAGAAACGCGAATTGCTACCTTGAAGAAACCGCGATCATGGCTCCGACTCCGATTGAACTGAAAAAACTGGAAGGCGAGAACGCCCTGCTCATTGGCTGGGATGACGGTCAGCGTCGCCGCTATACTTATGCAGAACTCCGTAAAGCCTGCCCCTGCGTCACCTGTCGGAATGAAAAAAAGCAGGCGGCCGCCGACCCGGTCAAACTTCCAATCCTCACCCCCCTCGAAGCCCGTCCCGTCCTGGTCGACAAGATGAGCCTCGCCGGCAATTATGCCTACCGCATCACCTTCAGCGACGGACACAATACAGGCCTGTTTACTTTCGAACACCTCCGCGAACTGGGTGAAGTCGTCGAGTAGATCGAGTTTTCCTGTTACAGACTCTGTATTCTGGTCTTTGACAAATCCAGCTCTGATTCATTTGCGATAAGCACGCAGGCCTACTGGTTAGATTGTTTTTCTTGACTCTCTCGGTGGCTTTTGGCTTTGGTGTAATACGTTTTGATCTGTTTGAATAAATCAGGCGTCTTTGAAATCTGATACTGCACAGTGTTATTCTCGGCTTTGACTGTCACTGCGGGATAGATCTGCTTTCTGATATCAGTGACAAATGCCGGAGCGTTCTCACGCAGATTCAGCGCCATCTGCTCTTCAATCTGTTGCTTTAATTTCGTGGCAGCTTTTGCATCTTCCACCTGGATGGTTGCCTCCACCACAATCGGTTTGTCCATGCTGGCCTGCATTCTCATGCTGCTGGAACTTCTTAATAGCCCTTTCTTGAAAGTCAGGAATACCAGGCCCACGCTGGCAACACCGGGGAGATGTTCCGACTCAAGCATCGGCTGGGGTAACATCACCATCTCGAACTGGCCATCCAGTGACATCGACTGCAGTTGCGTAATGAAAGCCTGTACCTGACTGCTTGGTGCCGGTTTTGAGGTAAAAGGCAGCAGGCGAGCCAGTTGATATTCAGCGGCTAACAGGAAGGTGCGCGGGTCATGCTGTATGATAATCCCTCCCATTTGTTCTTTCACCGTTTCCAATGGTACCGGTTTTGCGAACCTGACAGCAAACCAGTTGCTGGTACGCTCTGAGTTCCAGGTAACAATGGTCTCTATTTCCGCCAGTTTCCAATGCAGAACTTCTTCTACTCCAAATACTCGGATCAGGAGCTCGGCTGTATTGGGATCAATGGCGGTACCATAACCCGCTGATTCCACAATCGATTTGGGATGCAGGATGAATACCCCGTTGCAGTCGTCTGACAGATAAGCCAGATGCAGTGGTCCGGTTGGTACAGATGCCAGTTCCCAGGGTTTGGCAAATTCCGTAGTGAGCGAATCAATCTCAATGGGATTCTGGTCGGCAGGTTGAACCAGATGTTTCCACGTTTCAGCGTCGATATCCGGCTTTAACAGATAGGTATACCCATCACAGAATAAGGTCAGTATTCCGGATTTCACCGATCCAATCGCTTCTTTGGGAGAACGGGAATCGAGTCCCCCCGGTTTGGTCCAGATCACCGCGTGTTCGGGACCCGCATCGACAGCCATGACTGTGTTGACCATCCCGTCTGTAATATCGCGAAACTCAACACGCTTACCCCGGGGAAAGACAGACTGAAAACTATCGGCTGAAGCATCGTTCGTACTTTCAAACACATGGAATCGGGTGAGGTTGGAATCCTGCTCCGCACCGGGAATGCGATAGACATCAGGCATTGTTTTCGCAGCAGCCATATTAGTCGGACTGTCCCAGGCTTC
>JAGQQP010000078.1 GCA_020426085.1 Planctomycetaceae bacterium
TATTCAAGCAGGAATCGGCTTCATTCTGATTGCCATTATTCACAATGTGATGAATATCGATTTATTACGAACGAATATGCACAAGGTGTTTATCGTTGCCGTTTATACGGTCGCAGCCATTGGAATCTTTGCCTGGCAAGGACAGATCTGGTGGGGTACCGGGCTGATCCTGATGATTGGTATGTCGGTCGGTGGCTGGATTGGATCAAATCTGGCAGTGAAAAAAGGGGATGCCTTCATCCGCACGGTTTTATATATTGCTCTTGTCTGCATGTCGATCAAATTACTGTTTATGTAACAGCAATCGTTTATTTGTGGATGATCTTCTTTTTCAGATCATGAAACGGGTACTTATGTTGTGGCGACTGAAACAAACGGCGGTTTATCTGTCCTTTTTAATCCTGGCTGGAATGGTTTCCCTGAATGGCAGCAGCGCAGCTGAACCTGAAAACAGACCAGAATTTGATGCAAAACGGGCGTTTGGATATCTGACCAAAATTTGTCGCCTCGAATCACGCGTGAGTGGTTCACCCGGCATGGCAGCGCAGCAGAAACTTATCCTGGACCATTTCAGGGAACTCAAAGCCAAAGTCCAGTTCCAGTCTTTTGATGCACCGCACCCCATTACCGGTAACCCGGTCCGCATGAATAACATGATTGTCAGTTGGCATCCGGAAGCCAAAAAACGGATTCTGCTGGCCTGTCACTACGACACCAGGCCGTTTCCAGATCGCGATCGAAACAACCCGCAGGGCCTCTTCATTGGAGCCAACGATGGCGGTAGTGGTGTCGCCTTTCTGATGGAACTGGGAAACCTGATGCCATCACTCAAAATCAGCCAGGGCTATGGAGTCGATTTCGTCTTCTTTGACGGCGAGGAACTGGTCTTCCGCCAGAATGATCCTTATTTCCTGGGTTCAAATTATTTTGCCAGCCAGTACAAAAATGAACCGCGTGACTTTGAGTACGTCTATGGAGTTCTGCTGGACATGATTGCCGACAGGAACCTGGGAATCTTCATGGAAAAAAACAGCCTGAAGTATGCACCTCAATTAACTCGCAGCATCTGGGAAGCAGCCCGCAAGACCGGAGTACGGGAGTTTATTCCTCAAGCCAAGTTTGAAATCCGGGACGATCATCTCCCCCTGAATGAGATCGCCGGCATCCCGACATGTGACATTATTGATTTTGATTACCCAGCCTGGCATACCACGCGCGATGTTCCCCGCAACTGCTCGGGAACCAGCCTGGAAAAAGTAGGAACCGTGATTATCTACTGGCTGCAGAATCTCCCTGAGTAAAAGAACCATTAATATGAATGCATTGCCTGATTCAATGATTACTGTCAGCTACGAAATGGATTCAGTCGCATGATTGATTCACTGCTGTTACATCGCGTGCAGTTTGGTTTCACGGCTTCTTTTCATTATCTGTTTCCACAGTTGACGATGGGCCTGGCGCTTTTAATCTTCATACTGAAATGTATTGGTTTGAAAGGCAATCTCTGGGCCGATGTCGCCGCGCGGTTCTGGTTAAAGATCTTCGGGCTCACGTTCCTGATGGGGGTCGTCACAGGCATTCCCCTTGAGTTCCAGTTTGGAACCAACTGGGCACAACTCGTGAAATCGACCGGTTCGATCCTTGGTCAAACTCTGGCGATGGAGGGGATCTTCGCTTTTTTCCTGGAGTCGACCTTTCTCTATCTGCTGATCTTCGGTGAAAAGAAACTGGGAAAACGCATGCATTGCCTGGTCTCCTGCCTCCTGTTTCTGGGAACCTGGTTGAGCGGCTATTTCATCATTTGTACGAATGCTTTCCTGCAACATCCTGTCGGTTATCAAATCGGTGAAGATGGCGTTTATCATTTGACCAGTATCTGGGCATTACTCAGCAACCCGTGGGCAATCAAACAATATCTACATACCATGACAGGATCAGTTATCACAGGCAGTTTTACTATGGCATCGATTGCCGCTTTTCATCTTTTGAAACAGCAGCATCAGGAGGTTTCTCGTCGGTACCTGACTATCGCAGTGCTGGTTGGTTTTCCCGCCAGCATAATTGCCGCGATGCCCACCGGGGACTGGGAAGCCAAACAGGTACAACAACATCAGCCTGTCAAATTCGCAGCCATGGAAGGGCACTTTCATACTGAAGACGGGGCTGGACTGATTATTCTGGGGCAACCCAATCTTCAGGAAATGAAAATCGATAACCCGATCATCATTCCCAAAGCACTCTCATTTCTAACACACGACAGCTGGAATGCACGTGTGAAAGGCTTGACTGAATACGATCGTGATCTCTGGCCGGACAATATTGAGCTGTTGTATTTTTCCTATCACATCATGGCGGGCCTGGGAACGCTGTTCATCGCATTGATGGGCGTCAGCCTGTTGCTTGTGCTGAAAGAAAAGCTGCATACGAGCCGTCTCGTCCTCTGGCTGCTGATGCTTTCACTCCCCTTTCCTTTTATTGCCAATACGGCGGGCTGGTTTACGGCAGAGATCGGACGTCAGCCCTGGTTGATTTATAACCTGATGAAGACCGCAGACGGCGCCTCCAATAATATTTCACAGGGAAATGTCATGTTTACTCTCCTCGGGTTTATGGGACTTTATCTGTTACTGTCAGTTTTGTATTTCTTTCTGGTAACACGAATCATCAGCCGGGGACCTGAACTTCTCAATCAACCAGAATCAGAAACTGAGGGAGCAGCTTAATATGGAAACAGTCTGGTTGATCCTGCTGGTTTTGATGATCGCGACTTATATCGTCCTGGATGGATTCGATCTGGGAGTGGGAGTTCTGCATCTGCTGATTGCCCGCGATCGCTCGGAACAGAAACAGATCATGCAGTCAATCGCTCCGGTCTGGGATGGGAATGAAGTCTGGCTGATTGCCGCCGGGGGCACGATGATGATGGCATTTCCCGGTTTTCTCAGCTCCATGTTCAGCGGATTTTATCTGCCTTTAACCATGGTGGTCTGGCTGTTGATCTTTCGGGCTATCAGTATTGAACTGCCCCACTATCTCTCAGATTCCTTATGGATTCATTTCTGGAATATGATGCTGTTCGTTGCCAGCGGATTATTGATCATCATCTTAGGGGCCGCCATGGCCAACATTTATCGCGGTGTCCCCCTGGATGCCAAGGGCAGTTTCTTTGAACCTTTGTGGACGAATTTTCGCATCGGACAGCAGACGGGAATTCTGGACTGGTACACAATCCTGAGTGGCGTAACTTCAGCGACCTTCCTGTTACATCACGGTGCACTCTGGCTTGTGGCGAAAACGGATGGCAGAGTTCAGCAGCATGCCCGTCAGGCAGCCGCCTGGCTCTGGTTCGGTACAATCGGCCTGACCGTGATCATTCTCATTGCCAGCTGGTTTGTTCAACCCCTCGCCCGGACAAGCTTTTCAGAAACACCCTGGAAAATCATCCTGCCTCTGGCTGCAGTTCTGTCATTGCTTGTATCTGGTTATCTCCGCTGGAAGAATAAAAACATGCCGGCATTTCTGTGTTCCGGACTGTTTATTTACTTCGTGATTTTCACAGGAGCCGCCGCCATCTATCCCAATATACTGCCCGGATTAAATCCTGAATATCATCTTACGATCTATAACACTTCGCCTGGACCGGAAAAACTAACCACCACCTTGTACTGGTGGATTCCCGGAATTCTGCTGGTAGGAGTTTATTTCACGATTCTGTTCCGATCCCTGCCTGCTGTGATTTCAGCCAGTTCGGAAGAGGACCACTAAACCCGACAACTCAAGCGTGTTGAGAAAAAGCACCATTCCCATTCATTCACTCCAGTAGGCCCTCAAATGAGGCAATTCTGGAAACGTAAAGAAACCGCACTGTTCCCGCCTCTTATTCCGTCTGCAAAATAAATTCCATCACACACGTTTCATCTGAAACCGAATTTGTTAGACTGAAAACGAGAGGACTGGAAGTTTGAAATGTTAACATTTCAGCAGGCAAAGGGATTCCCCCCACCATCACTCAAGGACGCAGTAATAGTGACAGATACGATCCCAGGCATAATCGTTGGTACACTTCTTGTGCTGTTTGGAGCAGGACTGATTCAACTGCATCGTACCTCCTGGTTTCATCGGCAGCACGACGATGATCTCGGGGACGATGACTACCAGTTCTTCGCGAAACAGTACCGGAGACGGATGCAAACGTCGAGTCTGTTAATTGTGATCGGTTTTCTGATCGTGATCGGCGATTCACCCTATATGCCCTGGAAATTGTATCCTGGATTATTTGCGGCTTACTGGGGAGGGATCCTGTTGATCGCACTCTGGGTGATTCTCTGTGCGATTGGTGACATGAGTGCCTCCCGCATTCGATCAACGCATCTGATTTCGCGGGTCCACGATCAACAACGACTGCTGGAAAAACAGCTTTCAGAGCTGCGTAAGAACCATCAGAAATCGGTAGACGAAGATTCCAAATCGTCGTCTGACCAGGAGAATTGAATCCTGTTGAGCGGTCAGTTCAGGAAGCCACACGGGCTTTTTGCACCAGGTCTTCAGAGGGAAGTCGCTCGTACCCGAACATCTCGAATGCTTTCTGCCAGCGCTCGTAGATTTTCTTCTCCTGGGCGGCATCCATTTCGTATTTGTTTTTCTTGTAGGACTTTTGATCCTTCAAATACGGCTGCATATTCTTTTCAAGCCCTTCAAAGCCTGAGAGATTCAGGTGCTCATAAACTTTTCTGAGTTCGCCTACGGGATCTTCTTCCAGGTCTTCAAACCGGACTTCATGCAGTTGCCCTTCAGGGACAGTCTGTCGATCACGCTCATAGACATTCAGGTGATTCACATAAATGTTCGACATGTCCTCTTCCACCTTCTCCATATCGAGTGGAGCAAAACCGTTATCGCCAAACATGGTTTTCCGCAGATGGAGTGTCGAATTATAAACTTTATAGGGATCCCGATAGATATAAACAAAACGAGCATCGGGGAACATTTCCAGCAGGAATGGGATCCGGAAAGTATGAGTTGGTGACTTCAACAATACATGTTTGTTGGCACCCGCTTTGTACGTCAGTTTCTTCATGAAATACAGAAACGTCTTTTTCCAGATCGATGTTTCCCGGGGAGTCAGCTGATTTAGTTCGTAATACCGGTCATAGACTTCAGGCTGATCACTAAAAGTGATCGCCAGGTAAGGCGACATCAGATGCAACAGCATGATCGATGTTTCATCTTCCTGGGGCAGGTCCCAGGTCACAGGCATGTTATCCATCGGCCGCTGTTTCGGGATCAGATGTTTTACAACATGCTTCAAAACCCGCTCGGTCAGAAGGAAATGCGAGGGAAACAGCATCGCTCCCATATTCGGATAAATAAACTGATCGTCCTTGGACATCAGATTATGCAGCAACGTGGTCCCACTTCGCCAGTGACCAATGATGAAGACGGGGGACTCAAGCTGTGTTTTTTTGACTTTACGGCTGTAGATCAGATTTTCCAGTAGACTGAAAAACGAGTTGGACAGACTCAGGAACCCGGATGAAATGAGCCGCCCCAGACCTGACCAGCGAATTGTGGGACGCAGCCTCATCAGCTTGACAAAATTTGTGAATCCGATTCCAGACCAGACACAAAAAGGGCCTTGGGTCGATCCACTGTTCTTTTCCTGGGGTTTAGTCATCTGGGGAGACTGTCCTGCTTTTTATCAACACACTTCATAGCCCGACTAGCAAACGAATGCCCGTTTTCAGCATGGTTGATTAGTTCAACACAGCTGGAAGGTCAAGATTATACTCGATTTATATGAGATTGTCTTCAGGCAGGCAGAGTAGAATAGCGGCTAAGAGATTGTTTTTCTACCACAATATCCAAATTTGAACTGATCCGAATTACTGGATCTATAATGAATTTATTTCGGCATCCCGTGTATCAGACTTCGATGAACTCTCTCCCGTTCCACAGGATTACGGAATACAATACGTCAGACGCAGCATAATGCATGCGTATTTACCCTGTTTAAATTAACTGTTTACCCCCAGTTACACAATTGATAGGGACTAAAATGTTTCACTCCAGCCCACGCACAGGCCATAGTGAAACCTTGTATCTATCATTTGGACTTGCCCCCAAGTGAGTTTAACTCTAATCCAGTAGGTGACATATCTGCTGAAAATCAGGCTTTAAAGAAGAGTAAAGTTTTTGATAGACAGGAAATGCCTGATTGTAGACTTTCTTATTCTTTGAATTGACGCTGGTACTTTCCACGACCCGAATCGTTGCAGAACAGGCCTCTACGACATCTTTATAGGCACCAGTTCCCGCAGCAGCCAGTAGCGCAACTCCGTATGCAGGGCCTTCTTCCGCGTTGATAGTGACGACTTTTTGTCCGTAGATATCAGCCTGAACCTGTCGCCAGAAAGGACTCCGGGCACCACCACCAGACAGACGGATCTCTTTCACAGGAATATGCAGTTCCTGAATGATCTCAAACGAATCCCGCATCGCATAAGTGGCCCCCTCGATCACAGCTCGACTCAGATGAGATCGACCGTGCCTCAAACTCAGACCAATCCAGGCGGCCCGTGCATAAGGGTCTGCATGTGGAGTCCGCTCACCAGTCAGATAGGGTAAAAAAAACAGACCTTCGCTGCCCGCGGGTGCCTCGGCTGCCTGGGCCGTAATCAATTGATACGGGTCCACTTTCTGCTTTCTGGCAGCAGCGACCTGCTGTTCACAAAGCTGATTGCGATACCACTGCAGACTTCCCCCAGCTGACAGCACCACCCCCATTACATGCCACTTATCACGGACCGCGTGGCAGAAAGTATGCACGCGCCCCTCGGGATCAATCTGAACTTCATCACTGTGAGCAAACACGACACCGCTGGTCCCCATGGTTGCAGAGATGACGCCACGCTTCACAATCCCGTTTCCGATTGCTCCCGCTGCCTGGTCGCCGCCTCCTCCCACAACTGCGACCCCGGCAGACAATCCCAGCAGGCGTGCAGACTCCGCCGATAAATGCCCACTGACATCCTCTGATTCATAGACTTCGGGCAAAAGCGATTCGTCCAGTTCCAGTTTATTCAACAGCGGACGGCTCCACTTTCTCTGTTTCACATCCAGCAATAAGGTACCAGAGGCATCGCTGACTTCCGTAGCGAATTCCCCGGTCAGGCGAAAACGAATGTAATCCTTAGGTAAGAGAACCTGAACCGTTTTGTCAAAATTCCTGGGTTCCTGATTTCTTAACCAGAGAATCTTGGGAGCCGTGAAACCGGTCAAAGCAGGGTTCGCAACCAGACCAATCAGTTTTTTGCGACCACCGGCCCGTTGCTCAATCTCGGCACACTCCGCAGCAGTCCGCTGATCGTTCCAGAGTAGCGCAGGACGAATGACTTCGTGTTTCTTATTGAGAAACACACTGCCATGCATCTGCCCGCTCAAACCAATGCCTTTGACATCGGCAGGTTTAATGTTGCCTGATTTCAAAACCTTGCGAACGCTCTTGATCGTTGCCTGCCACCAGTCCTCCGGATTCTGTTCCGACCAGCCCGGATGCGGACTAAAAAGGGGATACTCCACGGTGGCGGAAGACAGAATGGTTCCATCTTCCTGCATCGCCAGTGTTTTTGTTCCACTGGTTCCAACATCAACACCCAGAAAAACTGCCATGCCTCAGGTCCTTCTCAAAGTCAGTCACTCAATTGTTGTAAACAGAAACCAGACAGAAATTCCGCCCCTGAAACTTATTCAGGACAGACACAGCCAATTGGATGGATTTCCGAAAGTTCACGCACCCAGATATTTCGGAACTGAGTATCGTTGCGATGGAACTGAAGCTGAATCGGCAGTTTTTCTTCATGGGCCGTATAAAAAGGTGGTTGATGATAGAAAGTCGCTCCCTGCAGTTCAGTATGATTCTGAACGACTACCCCATTCTGAATTACTGTGACATAAGCAGGTTTGACGAGCTGTCCGTAGTCGTTGAAGCGGGGTGCGGTAAAAATGATATCATAAGTCTGCCATTCACCCGGCTTTCGGCAGGCATTTACCAGTGGGGGATACTGCTTGTAAATCGAACCGGCCTGGCCGTCGAAGTAGGTTTTATTTTCGTAAGAATCCAGAATCTGAACTTCATACTTCCCCATCAGAAAGACGCCACTGTTGCCGCGTCCCTGGCCTTTCCCTTCAATCTTTTTAGGAGTCGCCCATTCAATATGCAACTGACAGTCTCCGAATGATTGTTTGGTTTCAATATTTTTATTGGCGGTAATCGCATAACCGTCTTTGATCTTCCACTGATCGCCGTCTTTCCATTTGTCGAGGTTCTTACCATCAAACAGCACAATCGCATCGGAGGGGGGCTGATGCGGAGGCGTCTGTACGACTTCGGGTTCTTTCCAGATCAGACCATTCTTGTATTCTTCCACCAGATTCCCATAGGTGTGATAAGCGGTTCCCAGAAAAACTGCGATCACCAGAATCCGAAATGCTTTATGTAAACCAGTCATAACGTTCTCCCGTTTTATAATTATCTTGAATTTGAATAAAGAATGATGATTCTGCTGTTCCGGCTTATAAGAGAAACCCGTCAGAAGAATCAGTAATCGAGGCTGGCGCCCCCTTCGGCTTCAATCGCCTGTCCCGTCAGAAAACTGGAATCCTCGGTAGCGAGGAATAACGCCAGTTTTCCCATTTCTTCGATGGTGCCCATGCGTTTGAAAACCTGCAGATCGGCTACCGTTTTCAGTGCATTCTCTGCATCAGGCAGAGTTGCTGCCCAGTCTCTCATGAGAGGCGTATCGATATTACTTGGCAGGATCGCATTCACACGCACTCCGGCTTCCCCCAGTTCGATGGCCAGTGACTTGGTAAAGCTGACCTGCGCCCCTTTGGTAGAACAGTATGCTGTCGAATGATGCTGTCCTAAAACGGCTGTCATTGACGACATGTTAATAATCGTCCCTTTGGTTTTTCGCAGATGGGGCAGGGCATATTTCGCGCCGGCAAAAGTACTCAGAAAATTGACTCGCATCAACTGTTCCATTTCCTCAATACTGGTCTCTTCCAGCGACATCGCGGGAGGATGCACGCCGGCATTGTTGATGATGCAGTCCAGTCTACCGAACTGTTCCACGACCAGATCGATCGCCGAGCGAATCTGTTCATGCTCGCCCACATCACACTGCACGAACATCGCCTGGCCTGGTCCTTTTTCATTCAACTCGCGTGCCAGGTCCTGTCCGGCGTGTAGACCGCGTGCCAGGATCGCGACCTTGCCCCCCTCTTCACAGAAAACACGCGAACAGCCTTCACCGATGCCTTTACTTCCGCCGGTGACGATCACGACACGATCTTGAAATCTCATAGTTCCCTCAACCGATTTATCTTGCAGGATCAAACTCGGAACCGATAGTTGTAACGTTCCAGTTCGCCATTTACGGTAACAATTACCGGGAGGGAATTCCAATCCAACACAGTTTTGAATTGAGGGGACACGACTAAATAAAAGAGCTTTATTTTATCCGTGTGTTGATTGTAATGGTTTTAGAGCGCATCACATATAACAATAGCGACGCTCAATCTAATATACTCGTCTCAAATGGCCTTGGAGACGTTACAGTAAAACTGGACACAGTCTAGGAATTAGTCTGCTGCGAACCAATGCGCAAGATTTCAGGTAACTCTGCCAGGTTCAGATTTCCGCCGCTCAGAACGGCGACGACCTTCTTACCCGCAAATCGCGCTGGATTATTCAAGACCGCAGCCAGGGCGGCCGCACCGGCTCCTTCCGCCAGATTGTGGGTCTGCTTCAAAATATGGTAAGCGGCGATTCGCATATCATCTTCGCTGACCAGCAGAAAGTCGTCCAGGACGGATTTCATGATCTCCTGTGTGAATTCCGCGCCGGCGCGAGTGGCGACTCCCTCGGCCCAGGTCGATGCGGTGGGCGTAGTCTGCATCGTTCCCGTTTTCCAGGAAAGCTGGTTGGCAGGCGCATTTTCGGCCTGCACTCCAATCACTTCCGTCTGAGGACGCATCGCGCGGGCCACAATTCCCGTCCCACACACGCCACTCCCCATGCCAACAGGAACCAGGATGACATCCGGATTGGGAAGTGTATCAAAAATTTCGACTCCCTGTGTTCCCACGCCGGCAATCAGTTTCGGTTCATTGGCAGAATGAACATAACGCCGCCTGCCATCCACCAGTTCTTCTTCGAGAAACTGCTTGGCTTCATTGAAGTCTTCTCCCGCTTCAATGATCTCTGCTCCCAGCATGCGAATTGCTTCGACTTTATCCGGATTATTATTGCGGGGGACGACGATCGTACATTTCACTCCATACTTTCGCGCCGCAAAAGCCAGGGACTGTCCATGATTGCCTGTGGAGCACCCCATGATTCCTGCCTGCCGTTCTTCCTCTGAAAGTGTACTCACCAGATTAATGCCGCCCCGCACTTTGAATGCCCCGACAGGCTGGTGATTTTCGTGCTTCAGAAACAGTTTCGCTCCAGTCAGTCGGCTCAAGCCAGGCCATTCAATCAGAGGCGTCGGTGGTAAGATACTGTGGACACGAGGCATTGCCTCCAGAATATCCTGATAAGTCGGGGCTCGCATGTTCCATTCCTGAAGCTGGATTTTGATCGGTAGAGCAGTTTATAAAAACTGAGACACTGTTCTACCTTTGAAGTTCGTTACCGAAGCGACAATTGTCAAGTTTGGGAAGCCACAAGTTCAGACCTGGTTCAATTTGGAATTCTTGCATCTGCTCTATATGCCTGCTATGATTTTAGTTGAGATTGCTGACTCTGAAAAGAATATCCGTCAGTCTCTATGAACCTGCCTGCTGAACACTGGGAGTTCAGCTACCGTAAACACCATTCGTTACGGACCGGTATCACCAAACAGTTATCAACGCGTTTGATGTGCCAGGAATTCCGAAAAGAAATCCATCCCCGGCGCTTCTCACGTGTCCTCAACTGAGGGCGACTTAAATATGCCTTGGGTAATACTGCGATCACTGGTATTCCGCTGCTTTGCCATTTTGAGCCTGGTCATTCCACTCGAAGTGATGGCAGGGAAAGTCGATTTTAACCGGGATATCAGACCGATTCTCTCCCGTAACT
>JAGQQP010000788.1 GCA_020426085.1 Planctomycetaceae bacterium
CAGTGGTACCGCTTTGCATTTCGGTGAAATCGTCGCCGATGAAATGGGGCAGACGGAACACGTGCATGGTCGGGCAGGACGTCCCGGGCCACGACCTGTCTGCGAGATTGGCTACCATGCCCTGCGCACCGGCGATAATGTGGGCGAGCACACCATCGTGTTCGGCATGATGGGCGAAACGATTGACCTGACCGTCCGCGGGCATACTCGTGACAGCTATGTTTACGGTGCCCTGGCCGCCGCGAAGTTCCTGGCCGCCCAAAGACCCGGTCTGTACACAATGGCGGATGTCCTCGGACTGAATTAGCCTGAAAGCAGGTTTCCTGTCGCAGCTAAAAGGCATTCGAGCCAGGTAGAATGGTGCAGAGCCGCCTGAGAAACCGCGTGCGCATAGGCACCCTGTTTTAGCAGGTCTTCCTGTTTTACCAAGTCCGTTAAATGGTCAAGAGTCCTACACTCCGCAACCGATACAAGAAGAGCGCTGACTGCGTCTCTTTATAGAGCAGATATATGTGGAACTGGTGATTTAAAACCGACTCTCAGAGACTCAGGGAATGAGTTTTTATCTGCAATTATCAGGTTATTCAGCTCTCGAAGGAACGAGTGATGAGTTGGCTTAAGTCCCTCAATTTTAAACGTGTTCTGCAATTCATCTCGAAAAGAAACCCTGCGTCAGCATTACGGTTTCCGTTTCGCTGGAATCAGACGACCAAGGTGTTGACCGGTCTTCTGGCGAGCGTCTGTTCGATGATGGTCCTGCTATCATTTTTCGGGTCACTGGAAGAACCAGATGTAGAACAGCCTGAATCGCTCTCTCCCGTGCTGGGGGCCAGTGATGAACTCTCGATGGAATTTGGCCTGGACGCGGAACTGCCTCTGCAGGATGCTCCTTTCCCGGAACCCGGCGAGCAGGATCCTGTTCAGCAAAATGCGCAGATTCAAACCGTCTCAGTTGAACAGGCCGCTTCAGCAGGAATCGATCAGACTCCAGTTTATCATGCCGTGGGACAGGCTTCAGGAAAGACCAGCGGTCACATTCAGCAGGTGGGCGGCGATCATCCGATCTATGTGACACCCAGAAGATCAGCAGGAAGTCAGTCCGTATTACCAGACAATGAAGCTGCCTGGCTGACAGGCGAAATCGAATCACTGGAGTAATTTCCGGTTAACAAATTGAATTATTGTTCGAGTATCAATCAATCGAGTGTCAGTGCAATCATCCGACACTGGAATATATGCGGGAAACAGAGTTTATGTATCAGAGCTACTGGAATCTGAATTGTGGTCCCTTTGAAGAAAAGATGGATGCTTCTTTTTTTTACGACAGCAACCCGCATCAGGCCGGCTTGTTAAAGCTCGAATATCTGATTGAAAACAGCAAAGGCGCCGGACTGCTGGTGGGGGGATCGGGTATCGGCAAGTCTTATCTCTGTCATGTCCTGAAAAGCCGATTGGATGAGATTTATCAGCCGTTCGTGCATCTGGTCTTTCCTCAGTTGTCGCCGATCGAACTGATTTCGTATCTGGCAGTCGAACTGGGAGCGGAAGAGGCCGGCATTGAACCGATGGTGCCGGGAAAAGACCGGATCGTCCGGGCTCTGCATCGGCAACTGCAGTTACTGTGCGAACAGGGATATAAGCCGGTCATCGTGATCGACGAAGCACATCTGATTGTCGATCAGCGGATCTTCGAAACGCTGCATCAGCTGCTCAACTTCCAGCAGACTTCCGACATCGATTTCACACTGCTGCTGGTAGGCGACCAGTTACTGCTCAGTCACCTGCAGCGTTCATCTCAACTGGATAACCGCATTGCCGTGCGTTGCCTGTTGAAACCGTTTTCCGAAGAAGAGACACAGAGCTACGTCGAACATCGACTGCAGGTCGCAGGCCGCAGCGAACCGGTCTTTACACCGGAAGCATTCCAGACACTGTTCGAGCTGACACAGGGAAATCCACGCAAGATCAATCGACTGTGTGACCTGGGGCTCCTGGTCGGATACGCGGATGAATTACCCCTGATTACTCCGGACGTTCTGGAAGCCGTCGCCGAAGAACTGGTGACATCGATCCCGGATTAGCCGCAGGGCATTAGCCCCGGTTAAGAGTACGACCGTTGGAACAGTGGTTGATATTCTTTACAGAAAATAAAAGGAAGCAGGTCT
>JAGQQP010000789.1 GCA_020426085.1 Planctomycetaceae bacterium
GGTCGCCGAGGCACATGACTCTCTTCAGAAAGCATTGAAGGATCATTCTAAATCAGTGCGTTGTATTGCTGCTGAGGCATTGGGGAAATATGGTGATCAGCAGGATGTGGAGAATGCCGTCGATACTCTGATTTCATTATCAGATCAGAAGAAGGAAGGCGTCTATGTGGCCATGCTGGCATTAAATGGCCTGGATAAACTGGGCAGTGAAAAAGTGGCCCGGGTGCAGGATCAGATTGCGAAGCTGCCGTTAAAGAATAATCAGCTGGATCGCCGACTGCAGTCCTATGTGCCCCGCCTGATCGAGCGTCTGCAGGAACAGCACAAGGTAGACTGATCACAAGCCAAAGGGAGCGTCAACATATGATTGACGCTCCCTGTTTTGAATCTTATGACTTTTGGATTCTCAGAGTTACCTTGCTGTTCCCAATGGTAACTTCCTTGCTGTCATCGGTCAGTTCAGACTGTTCCAGTTGATCGCCGAGGGTTTCCCCCAGAATGTAGTCGGACCAGTTGGTGACCGCCTCTTTGACTTCAGCCGCATCCGCAGGATGGTAGAAGATCTTGATCCGGTCTTCGATTTCCAGATCGGCTTCTTTCCGCAACTGCTGAATCTGTCGTACGAAGTCGCGGGCCATGCCTTCCTGTTCCAGTTCAGGGGTGAGCTTTGTGGAAACAGCGATCTGAATCCCCTGCTCATCGGCACACACCCAGTCAGCCGCCTGTTCGGTTCCGACCAGAACGTCATCCGGTTCAAGGTCAATCTGGTTGCCTGAGAGTTCGATGGAAACCGATTCGCCTCGTCGGAGCGGTCCCAGTACCTCATCACCGATTTCGGGGAGTTGCTGCCGGAGCACTCCCAGCAGTTTGCCGTATTTCGGTCCCAGTGTTTTCAGGTTGGGCTTGTAGGTGTAGCTGACCAGGTCATCCAGATTCTCGCAGCGCGTTACCAGTTTGATGTTTAATTCTTCTTCAACGGTGTTGGACAGATTCTCGATGGCGTCAGCCTGCTGAGTTGTCTGGCAGGCGAATCGTAACTCAGCCAGCGGTTGACGGACCCGCTGATTGGATTCATCACGCAGTTTGTGCCCCAGCTTGACGACGATCTGTGCCTGTGCCGCCCGGAAGTTGAGTTCTTCATCGAGCTGTGAGTCATCACATACGGGAAAATCACAGAGGTGTACGCTGTTGGGGGCAGACGAATCCCAACTGGTCACAAGGTTCTGATACATCCGTTCGCTGAGGAACGGGATGGAAGGAGCCAGCGCTTTAGAGAGCGTGACCAGAACTTCAAACAGGGTCTGATATGCGGCCAGCTTGTCCGTATCGTTGGCATCCTGGGAACGCCAGAAGCGACGTCGGTTGCGTCTGATGTACCAGTTCGAGAGATCGTCGATGAACGCTGTTGCGTTTTTCAGGAAGCCGGCAATATTATACGCTTCGATTTCTGTTTTCGCGGAAGCCAAAAGAGCCTGCAGGTTTGATAAGATCCAGCGATCGATTTCCGGACGATCTGCCACGGGAATGCGATCCCGGGCCGGATCAAACTCATCCAGACGCGCATAATTGACGAAGAAGGCATAGGAGTTCCAGAGAGGAATCAGCACCTGGCGACGGATTTCATCGGCGGGTTTACTTTCTACCAGGCAGGTGGGAGCCCCTTCTTTGGTTTCACTGATCGGGCCTTCCGGCGTTTCCAGGGTGACCTGCTGATTGGGATTTCGCATGCCGAACCGGAGGTCAGACGCGGGATTGTGAGCCAGATACATCCAGCGCATTGTATCGACGCCTAGCTGTTCAGCGGCTTCCTCAAACCAGATGGCCGTTCCATCTGATTTGTGCATCGGTTTGCCTTCTTCATTCAGCACCAGTCGATAACCGAGCAGTGTCTTGAATGGGGGCGTGCCATCCATCATGGTTGCCATTGAGAGCAACGCATAGAACCAGTTGCGGAACTGTCCGGGGAAACATTCCGTGACCAGATCCGCGGGATACCATTTTTCCCACTCCGTCTGATTCGTGTTGTACTGCATGGTAGAGAAGGGAACGATGCCCGCATCCAGCCAGGGGTTACCGACATCCGGAATCCGCGACATCAGATTTCCCGTCTTCGGATTCTTCAGTTTGACGGCATCGATCCAGGGGCGATGCGGCGTATGACCTTC
>JAGQQP010000790.1 GCA_020426085.1 Planctomycetaceae bacterium
TGACTTTCTCCCTGAGCCTGTTCCGGCGACATGTAAGCAGGCGTCCCCAGGATCTGGCCTTCCACAGTCATTGTAATTTCACCGACCTCGCGTTTCGCCAGACCAAAGTCCATCACATGGGGAATGCCGTTCAGATCCAGCATCACATTGCCGGGCTTCAGATCGCGGTGGATCACACCACACTCGTGCGCATGGTTCACGGCATCCGCTACCGTGGTACAGATTTCTGCTGCCTCTCGCGCACTGAGCGCCTGCCCCGTCAGATAATCGGATAAGGTCAGGCCTTCTACAAAATCGGAAACGATGTAGATCGTAGCGCCTTCGCGTCCCACTTCATGCACACTGACAATATTGGGATGCCGCAGTTGCGCAGCAGCTCTCGCCTCCCTGATAAATTTCTCTGCTTCAATTTCGTCCAGGTCGGCTTTGCGGGGAACCTTTAAAGCTACGGTTCGATCGAGTTGAGTATCACGGGCTTTCCAGACTGTTCCGAAAGCACCGGTACCAAGCTTTTCGATTAATTCGAAATGCGTAATCTGTTCCCGTTCTGATGGCAGATAACTGATCGTGGAAGAATCGCGCAGCAGGTCAAAACTACTGCCGCAGGAAGGGCATTCAATCGAATTCAGCGTACTTTCATCGATGACATCTATCGGATTGTAGCAATGCGGACAGCGAACCTTCATGATCTGATTCCGTGGAGAAGCGCTTTTTAAAACTCGGTAATCATCACTCTATGAACAGCAACGCGTCGATCTGACTGTACACAATGTACCAGCTCCGTGAAGCACAGTCACCATTCAGTTAAGGGATTACCCGGTTTTCACTCCGAAATTGACAGGATCACTCCCTGCGACCACCATCATCTCAGTCCGACTTCAGCAAAAAGCAAAAGTTGACAGCTTGAATCAGTCCGGTATGATCTGAGCATCATTTTGATCAGCAGTGCATCAAATCTATTGTCTCTGTTTGACTGATAAGAGAGCAGCCCCCATGTTCGACTTCGCGACTCCCACGATCCACGAAATTGCCCCGGATGTGTTTCGGATTGGCTGTTATGCAGCAGGGCTGGATCTGCAGTTTAATTATTTTCTGGTCCGCGATGACGCGCCGCTGCTGTTTACCACCGGGTACAAATCCAGCTTTCCTCTACTGCACAAAGCGGTCGCCCAGGTGATGGATCCGGCGAAACTCCGCTACATCGCCTTCAGTCATTTTGAATCGGATGAATGCGGGGCCCTCAATCAGTGGCTGGAAGTGGCTCCCGAGGCAGAGCCGGTCTGCAGCCTGGTCTCGGCGATGGTCAATATCAACGATTTCGCGATCCGTCCCCCCAAAGGCATGGTCGACGGCGAACAGCTCAATACGGGCAAGTACCAGTACCGCTTCTGCTCAACCGCGCAACTGCCGCATGGCTGGGATGCGGGGCTCTTGTACGAAGAGACGCAGGGGACGCTGTTCTGTTCCGACCTGTTTCACCAGGGAGGCAACCCGGTGCCGCTCACCGAAAGCGATCTGTCAGAACAGGTGCTGGCCGCAATGCAGCAGATGCAGGCGGGACCACTGGCCGACTACATCCCCTACACAAAACAGACAGACCGGATTCTCAACCGTCTGGCCGACCTGAACCCGAAAACGCTGGCCGTCATGCACGGCTCCAGTTTCACCGGCAACGGAGAACAGGCCTTCCGGGATCTGTCGACCGCGATGAAAACTGTTTTTGGTTGAGAGAATACGAACGTATTTACTACCACGAAAAATACGAAAGCACACGAAACGAGCTTCGCTCACCTTCGCAACTGTTGCTGCAAAGCGTCTATAATTAGCCGCAGGGCATTAGCCCCGGTTAACATCGAACTATCATAGACAGCCCATCCTGATATTTAATTTCGTATTTGGCAAAATTCTCTGGGCACGTACGATCGGAATCAGAAACTACTACACTTTCGCAAACTCTCTCTGAACGAATTCAAACCTCAATAGAAACATTCCGCGAAATCGGCAGTTGAGAAAATACTCAGGAGAGAATAGACAGTCTCTGCACAATGGAATACACTGGTCTCGGAATCAAAATCAATCCAAGTGCAGGGAATTTTCCATGAGTTTCGACTTTCAACTTCAGTTTCGTCACCTTCCTGATCAGGCAGAAGAAGCAGCCACC
>JAGQQP010000791.1 GCA_020426085.1 Planctomycetaceae bacterium
GTACGCATGTTCCTGTGGTGCGGTGAAACGTCGTTCGAAGCGTTCCGCTGCTTCCCACTGCAGCCAGAACTTGCGGAGCCTTGGATCTTTGCTTTCCAGAAACAGGCTCAACACCAGCCGTTCACTGTCGGAGACTTTCGTGGCTTCGGCCCACTTGCGTTTCTGCAGGAAGCGTTTCATCTGCTGAATTGGAGAACCAGATGCTGTCATGAAAACCGTTTCAGATGAAAATTAAAGCAGGAAGAACGCTGATGCAGTGCATCAAAGAGTTTAAACATTCATTCAATCAGCGTCTATTGTGACGACGATGCGCCGGGCCAGTTTCTGTTCCTCAGGCGTGAATTTGGTTTTTAATTTACGATTACCGCTGGAGAAGCTCTGAAAATTATTTTCACCTAAAACCGGTTTTGTCGCCAGTTGTTCCGCGACTTTGAATAACTCGGAATTTCGAAGTCTGGGGTTCCAGATGTCGCAGGCGATCTCCCCGGCCTGTTGAGTTCGGTTGGATTCGAGCAATGCATTGATCAGCGATTCTTCAGCTTTGGGTTTCAGACTGGCGTGTTCGATCTTTTTTGTGATGCGTATCGCATCGTCAAGCTCGCGTTTTCCGATCAAAGCGTAGACCAGTTCCAACTGGGCTTCGGGTTTCCATTTAAAGTGGTGGAGTGTCGCCGCCAATTCTTGTGCCTGTTCCAGTTCTCCTTTACGGGCCAGCTGCATCACACGTTGAAATTTGACCTGCTGGCGCAGATCATTGTCCTGAAGCTGATCTGCCAGTTTTAGTGCGAGCGGGTATTGACCGGCGATGACAAGACTGTTGGCTGCGGTCGACTGAAGGTCTGACTGGGAGTACTCATCGGTCTGATAGTTGATCGCGAGATCACATGCTTTTTCGTAGTTGCCGGCTTCTACCTGGGCTTCGATCAGAAACTGGGTGGCTGTCAGTTTCTTGTCTTCATCCTGCAGGGTTTGCGATGT
Source organism: Planctomycetaceae bacterium (assembly GCA_020426085.1). Taxonomy (GTDB): domain Bacteria; phylum Planctomycetota; class Planctomycetia; order Planctomycetales; family Planctomycetaceae; genus Gimesia. The sequence continues at coordinate 979 of JAGQQP010000791.1, forward strand.
TTTATAGGCCTGATCCGGCTTTTGGGCAGCGACGAATGCCGTTATCAGCTGCTGGTACAGGGGAACGCTACTATGCCACTGATGGTTGGCGTCGTGGTACATGAAAGGTTCAAAGCTGACAGCAAGGGGATCAGTGTCTGTATGTTTCTGTAACAGAGCCACAATCGGTTCCAGTTGACCGCACTGAAGCCGTTGTTCGATGATCTCACTCAGTGCCTTTTGTTTTTCATAACTCGCCTCAATCGATTCTGCCACTTCCAATGCCTGCTGGAACTGATGATGCTGAGCCAGATATTCTGAAACTGCTCTCCGCGCCGTCCTTCGTTCCTCGGCTGTTTCAAACTTTTGAGCCACTTGCAGAACCTGTTCCCTCTGCTGCGTTTTCATCAGCGATTTGATCAGATCATCGATCACAAACAGTTTACAGAGCGAGTCTGCTTTAATGAGGGGGAAGGCCTTGATCGCCTGATCAAGCTGACCTGCAGCGATGAGTTCGGTAATCAGCTGATCGAAACAATTATCTTTTGCAGCATCGTATTCATGATTTTTTACCTGCTGACAGAGTTCCAGTGCCTTTTGAAACTGATGTTGTTCAATCAGCTTCAGGACGATGGTTTCCAGCACGCTGTTCTGTTGTTCCGGGTCTTTCACTGTTTTTGCCAGCTGCAGCGCCCGATCCAGATTACCCGACTGCATCAGGTGATTGACTATATCGAAAACTAAGACGATCTTGATGCGCAGGGCTTCCTCGGCAGGCTGCATTCGATCGACCAGACGAATCGCGGCTTCCAGTTGATTTTCTTTGATCTGTTTTCTCGCGATTACATCCAGTGCCTCAGTTTGACTGTCCGCCGACTGCATTTCCTCAATCAGTTTCAGGGCAGTGTCAATGTTGTCCTGATCAACCAGATATGGTACGAGTCGGCTCAATACCGCATCTCGTTCTTCCGGATCCTCGATGGTTCTTGATGATTCGATGATCAGATCGCCCCCGGTTTTTTCAGCGGATTCTGCCAGCTTTCGAATGAAATCGCGAGTCTGATTTTTCTTCCCGTTGGGGACGGGGGGAGACTTCAACCGGTTCATCCAGTTTGGTTGATCGTCCCGTTCCAGGATCAACAGCGCCATCTGAAACGCCTCGGTATTTTTTCCCTTGATGGCAAGCTGTCTGGACAACCGGG
>JAGQQP010000792.1 GCA_020426085.1 Planctomycetaceae bacterium
GTGAAAGGCAGTAAGACTCCCAGATTCGAATATCCATCATCATAACCGATACCGCCACCAATGCCTTTGTCGAGACGGAAGATGGGATGAAAAGCATCAATGTCCATGGGCTGATAGCCGGCACCGTTATCGACGAATTCATTGACTTCCATGGTTCGAGGATCAGGCCATTTGTATGGAGCATATCCCTGCAAGTTATCCTGATAACTCACATCCTTCATGGTGGTAAATCCGGGAACATCATTTCTCTGGACTGTGTTGTCAGGAATGAAATCATGCCTGAATACACCAGAAGAAACGTTCCCAACAATTGCAGAACCTGCCGGCTCACCAATTGTCACACGTCCCTCTGTTTGATTACCTTCAGACGGAGCCGGATCTGCGAACGCAGACACCAGTACGTACTGAGAGGCTAAAAAGAAGCAGGCCAGGCTGACACTTAATTTGTTCATCGAATGCTCCAACGTCGATGTGTAACTCGTCTCTTACAATTTCAGACGATCAACTTCGTTCCTTATCCTCTCCCGAACTTGCACGCTCAGGATGTCTGATCCTGAGTCTGCAAAACCGGTCGAGGCGAACAGGCGGGGGGTCCCCGGACTGTTCTCCCCCTTGTCCCCGGTTGGATGTGAAACTTTTCCGATTATCCGGGTACAAGCGGTTATTCTGATCTTTCGGAATAATCGCATTGTGAAGTTGAGACGAAATATGCTAATCGTAGGGGTGGTAAGAAATCGTTGAGGAGCAGAACTGAAACCACGCCGCTCTTAACAAAGCGCAAGTAATTATATTTCAGTATCTTAGAAAGAATATTAGCAAGCCCGTCTGAGGCGGGACTGAGAGGAATTTGATTAAAAAATTAATCAAGATTTTTGGGCCGTAAAACGTGCTAACCAGAGACCAATAAATGCCCCTATGTCCACTTCCATTCGTAACGGTCCGCTGCTCCGCACAAGACAGGTTGTTTAGGATATTTACAGGCGACTGTGACACTTACTTAAACCAGATTGTGTCAGCTTCCCATTTTCCGTTGACCGGGATGAGTGTCGTCAGGGTACGGCCATTTTTCATCTTAATTTTTGCATGTAGAGTCCCGTCTACATCCAGCATTTCGATGCTATGGACCAGCTCTTCCGGAGTGGCAGATTCCGCCTGTTTTTTTGCCTGATCAAGTGCTTCTTTTGTGATCAGTTTTCTGACCCGTTCCGTAAAATAAGGCTGCATGGAAGCCACATCTCCCTCGCGGATATACTGCAGCTGCTTCTCGATCACCTCTCTCGCTTTCAACTTCAACTGATTTGCCAGCTCCTGTTTCTGATCGTCTGTGAGTTTTGCCGTTTCAGGGTGAGCCAGGATCAGCTCGGCTGATTTCAGTTTATTGATCCATACCTCCCGATCGGCATTGCTGAGAGGCAGTTTCCGTGTGACATATCCCAGCCGGTGCATGTCGCGCCCGCCACGCACCATTCTGCTGATCTCATGTTGGGCCGGTGATTTATCACTTTTCGCAACCCGCCATTCATACAGAACATCATTCTCGCCATCCTCAATCACATTCCATTCTTCCACCTGATGCGACTTCTCAAGCAGGCCCTTCATGCGATTCATCATTTCCCTGGCCGACATCTGCTCGCCGAGTTTGAACAGTCGTTGCGTGGAAAACAGCTGCTGATAATTCTGGACGGTCTCGTCCGGGAGTACATATTCGGTCAGCGCATTCGTCGAATTCATCATGCGATACCCCTCCCTCCAGGGAGCTCCCAGATGAAATTTCATAGACTTCTCTGCCGTCATGTATTTCGCCGACAATCCGCGCGTATCAATCAAGGCATACAGACTGGCATTACGGAAGGTGAGCCACATAAACCCGTAAGTCAACCGGGTTTCGCCTTTCTTCTCCCGCTGACCATCGGGTTTCCCCAGGAGTTTCAGCACTTCGACTTCCGGCGTCCCGACATTGAGGATCCCTTTGCGATCGAAAAAACTCCAGAAATTGAGAAAGTCCTGGATGGCCCGTTTGTTATCCGCATCCAGGAGAACCGCTTTGCGGATCTCAACCCAGCTTTTACTGGCCTGCGAATCCTCAAGGTATGCAATGGCCAGCAGATAGTGCAACATGCTGTTTTCAGGCTGTAATTCGATTGATTTTTCGAATTCG
>JAGQQP010000793.1 GCA_020426085.1 Planctomycetaceae bacterium
TTTCGTGTGCATCGTGACAGCTGCCTCGAACGAGCATTTTATCTCCGCCTACAACATGCAGAATGTGTTTCGGCTCACTTCTCTGTTTGGCATTATCAGTATCGGTGTGGCGTTTGTCATTATTTCTGGTGGAATCGACCTGTCGATCGGCTCGGTGATTTGCCTGGTAGGCAGCCTGCTTCCTTATCTGATCATGGAAATGGATGTACCTGTCCCACTGGCATTAATTTTTTCAGCGGTGCTCTCTATTGTAATCGGATTGGCGCATGGCTTACTGATTACGAAATTGAAACTGCAACCGTTTATTGTCACCCTATGCGGGTTGCTCATCTATCGTGGCATCGCCCGGGGAATTACGGAAGACCAGACCCAGGGCTTTGGTGCCACTCATGAAAACCTGCGTTATCTGGCGACGGGTAAAATCAACATTCCGATTCTGGAAGGATTCAGACTGCCCGTTCCGTTTCTGATCATGATCGGCGTGGCTTTGATCGCCGCCTTTTTTCTGAATAAAACCATCTTTGGCCGCTATCTTAAAGCCATCGGAAACAATGAGGCTGCAGCGCGCTATTCCGGTATTAATACCGATCGCACGGTGATCATGGCCTATGTGATCTGTTCCTTTCTGGCCGGTGTTGGCGGGGTTTTGTTTGCATTAGACATTAATTCCGTTCAGCCAGAAGGGATTGGAAACTTTTATGAATTATATGCGATTGCGGCTGCCGTACTGGGAGGCTGCAGCATTCGGGGGGGAGAAGGCAGTATTCTCGGAGTTGTCATCGGGGCGGCGCTGATGCGGGTTCTTCGAAATTCAATTACCATGCTGGGGATTCCCTCCCAACTGGAATTTGCTATCATTGGCGCAGTGATTTTAGTCGGCGTGATTACCGATGAGCTGGTGAAACGTTATGCACAATTTCGCAGGTCCAGCGAGCAGTCCGGTTTGTAATTTGGATAAACCAGTCAGATCATTTATGGATTCCCAACCATGATTACATATGAATATTTCTGTGAAGCAAACGGCAAAACAGTGGAAGTCAGCCATCGGATGTCTGAATCATTTCAGACCTGGGGTGAAGTCTGCCAGAAAGCGAACCTTCCCTTGAACGGCACCCCGGAATCAGCGCCGGTAGAACGACTGATTTCAGGTGGTCTGTTATTTAAAGGGGAAAGTTCAAATAAGAAATCCCAACTCCCCATGGCCGATCCAGGCTGCGGTCGCTCCAACTGCTGCCGCCACTGAATTAACCAGCCTGTCAACGCGTTCCTCGATTGAATCCTCAGCTACATTGAAAGTCTCCTGTGTCTCTGTCTCGTATTAAAAATGGAACGATTTACGATCCAGCGAATGGAGTCAACGGCGAAGTCCGTGACCTGTGGATTCAGGATGGTAAAATCATTGACCGTCCCCCCAATGCAGATTCGTTCACAGGAAAAACTCTGGATGCCACCGGGTACGTTGTGATGCCGGGGGGGATTGATATGCACTGTCATATCGCCGGCCCCAAAGTTAACGCGGGTCGCAAAATGACGCCGGATCTGAAACGGACGGCCCCTCCCATCTATCGCGGCGAACACACCCGCTCCGGAACGGGGGGCGTGGTTCCCAGTACGTTTGCCACCGGATACCTGTTTGCCAGTATTGGCTACACGACCGCCATGGATGCTGCCATTCCGGGGTTGCATGCCCGCCATGCTCACGAAGAACTGCAGGACACGCCGATTCTGGATAAAGGCTTCTATCTGCTGTTTGGAAATAATCACTTCGTAATGAAGCATCTGCGGAACCAGGATCAGAATGCCCTCGACGCTTATTGCGCCTGGCTGCTGGAGTCTGCCAAAGGGTACACGATCAAAATCGTCAATCCCGGAGGGGTCGAAGACTGGAAGCAGATCAGCCGCAAGACGATTAAGGAACTGGATTCCCCCGTTCAGAATTTTGGTGTCACGCCGCGACAGATTGTACGCGGACTGGCGGGAACTGCTGACCGTCTACAGCTCCCACATTCCGTGCACATCCACTGTAATAATCTGGGGATTCCCGGAAACTGGGAAACCACCCTCAATACAATGGAGTCATTAGAAGGCCATCGCGGACATCTGGCACACGTCCAGTTTCACTCTTATGATGGTGATCCCAATGATCCAACCAG
>JAGQQP010000794.1 GCA_020426085.1 Planctomycetaceae bacterium
TGATTCCGTTCCAAGGAATTCCCCATCATCATCGTTGTGGTCTCCGGTCTACTGAAAGGAGTGTTAATCGTGGATATTTCGTTCGTGTATCTGGTTGTCGTAAATCGTTGTGGTTGTCATTATTTATTGGCCAAAAATGGCTTGTAAAGGGTCTACATGCCGTTTCTTGCCAGCAAACTGACATTCGTAACGAATATTAGCTTCCTGAGGCCTTTTGTGTCCATTCACTCTCCGGATACTGCTGTTTTAAGACGGCTCGAGCTTCAGCCCCCCGTTCCGGTTGCTGTACTTTCCCCCAGAGATTCGAGAGATGATACAGGGCTTCTGCGTGCAGAGCAGGTTCTGAAGGGAACAGCACATCAACGTGCAGATAAGCAATTAAAGCTTCTTTGGATTCCCCCAGAGCCTGGTAGCAGTCACCTTTTTTGATATAAGCTTCTGCCAGCAGGGCTTTCTGCTGTGAGCTGACGTTTTTGATCATATCATCCAGCAGCTTGATGGCATCCTGAGGTTTACCTTCTTTTTCCAGGCATAAGGCACTACCCAGCTGCGCGGCCCGCTTGCTGGCCAGTTCCGCTTCTGATTTACCATCCATTTTGGCGACGGCACTGAAAGCGTCCAGAGCACCTTTGGTATTCCCCTGAGCGAGAAGTACACGGGCTTTCATGTTTTTGGCATCCATCTGGTAGTCTTTCCAGGGAGACCGCTCGACTTTACCAAAGGCGGTATTCGCATTCGCGAAATCTTTCTTGGTCAGATAAGCTTCACCAAGCAGCTTTTCTGCAGGGTAAGAGCGGAAATGATCCGGATTGCCTTTGATGAAATCGTCGAGCAGCTTGATTGCGGCGTCCAGTTCAGCCGGATTCGATTGTGCTTTTTTCAGACTGGCCCGGGCGATCATGAACTGCAGGTCTTTTTTCAGGTTCTCGCTGGCACCTGATTGTGCTTTCTTATACTCATCCAGGGCAGCGGTGAAGTTTCCATTCTGTTCCTGATTGCGTGCGATATTCAGCTGGGGCGGTTCTCCATCCCAGCGTACGCGTTCAATTTCGTTCGCCGGGATTTTTTCGGTCTTGGAACCACGCTTTAAAGACAGTTCCGTTTTGGTATAGCCACCGACATCGCCCAGTTGAGGACTGCCCGTATATGTATAAACGGTATCCGCGGCATTCGCAGATACAGTGGTCAGTAACAGGAAACCTGTCAGCGACATCAAACTGAAACAGATGGAACGTTTCATGAGTTGATTACTCCTCAACGATATTAAATGGCTTTTCTGGGTTGTCTTGAAGTTGTAAGTGATCGATCTCAGACGGTGAGCTCAGGTTAACTGTCCTGGGATTCACTGTCCGGGTTTGTTTTTTTCTGCTGTTTGGCCTGGGCTGCTTTTTTCTTGGCGACGGCAGCTTTACGGGCCGCCAGTTCTTCGGGAGACATCTGGGCCAGCTTCGCTTTACGGGCGGCAATCTGCTCTGGCGTCAACTTTCGCTTTTCCTTTCCGGAACTGCTCGAAGAGGTTTTTTCCCTGTTGTCAGTTTTCTCGGGTGCTGCTTTTCTGGGTTCCGGCTTCTCCGTCAGAGGAGCCGGTCGGGCAGATTTCTCCGGTTTCGCAGGACTCGGTTTGGGAGACACTGGAGGGGGAGCAATCGTGATGTCCGTAGATGCAGAACTGCTGGCAGCGAACTGGTAGGAAGGACGCGATTTTTTACTTTTGAGAGTGAAGATGAAGAAAGCGACGGCACCACCCAGTCCCAGCACAGCCAGTCCCAGGAACAGCATGGTACTCGAGCCCCCTTTCGCCTCTTCAGCCTTGGGCTGTTGCGCGACCTGCTGTTGTGTATTTGCTGGTGGGGCTTCCTGGAGTTGTGCCGCTGCATTGCTGGCTACAGTTTCGCTGGCTGTTTTCCGTCGTTCCAGATCCTGTGGGTCTTCTCCCAGGTCGGTCTGAATCTGTCGATAGAGCAGGTTGAATCGCTCCCAGACCTCTTCAGGCAAATCGACGCTGATCTGGGCAAAGACATTCGCTTCTGATTTCGCCATTTCCAGTTGTGACGAATCATTACTGGCGACCCCGTATTTCCGACGGGTGTCGATGCTGTTGTACTGGGCATCGTAGTACATTTTCTTCAGGTCATCGCGACCGGAGGAGG
>JAGQQP010000795.1 GCA_020426085.1 Planctomycetaceae bacterium
GAACTGCTCACAGAACAGGGATACAAACTCTCAACCCCCAAAAACCCAGGTAATATCCACTTCGAGAAATACTGGTAAGCGTCTGAAACCAGACGGGGAGTGGATATCCACCAACGAAAGAAGGGGCTCATAGAAGCCCCTTTTTTGTCTCTTTATTATTCGGCATCCAGCAGTAAGCCAGGTTCTTTTTCACTGATTGCGCAACAAATCAGGACCTTAATGAGCCAACTTCAAGGTACCAGCAGAACCTGTATTGCCAGGCGAAAATGGGGATTAACCCTTGCGATGTCTGATCTTAGCTCGTGCACGTCGTTTTTTACGACCAATTTTACGACGACCTTTACCTGTCTTCTTGGTTCCCATTCGAAGAAATGCCTTTCGTGTCTACTTCTTGATTAAGTAAGTTCAGTTGAATCCATTTACACTAAACCATTGATATAATAAGACTTATCGCTCAATGGCCATTGCTGAGTCAGACGGATCAAAAATCGATCCGTGGTGCAAAGAGTTACTTTAACAGGCTGAGCGGGAATCTTCAACCACGTCTGTTCAAGGAATTTAAGGTCCCTTGAGAAATCTGTCATAAAAACCGAAGATAGAACTCTTGAAAATCTCGACCGACTTACACCCACTTACTCTTCAGGAAGTGACTTATGGATTACCGCAACTTAGGAAAAGCTGGCGTACGTGTTTCTCCCGTCTGTCTGGGCACAATGATGTTTGGTGGCCCAACCAATGAAGCAGACTCGATCGCCATCATGCATAAAGCCATTGATCTAGGCATCAATTTTTTCGACACCGCCAACATGTACAGCACCGGTGGATCTGAACTGGTTGTAGGAAAGGCGTTGAAAGATAAACGCGACAAAGTCATTCTCGCTACTAAAGGGCGTGCGCCGATGGGTGACGGCCCCAATGATGCAGGAGCCAGCCGGGTCCACCTGATGCGGGAACTGGATCGCAGCCTGCAGCGTCTGGATACCGACTACGTCGACATTTATTATGTTCACACTCCTGACTACCAGACACCGATTGAAGAAACACTGCGGACCCTCGATGACATGGTCCGGTCTGGGAAAGTACGCTACATCGCCTGTTCCAATTTCCGGGCCTGGCGACTGGCAGAAGCGCTCTGGACGAGTGACGTTCGCAATCTGTATTCATTCAGTTGTGTGCAACCGCTGTACAACATCATGAATCGTGATATCGAAGTGGAACTAATGCCTCTCTGTCAGGAAAAAGGGATCGGCGTCGTCAGCTACAGTCCGCTGGCCCGGGGGATTCTTACCGGAAAATACCGTCCCGATCAGCCTTTCCCGGAAGGGAGCCGTGCCTCTCGCGATGACAAGCGCATGAAAGAAGCAGAGCTGCGTGATGTCAGTATTCAACTCTCCCAGGAAATCGCCGCCTACTGCGACAAGAAGGGCGTCTCAATGACAAACTTCGCGCTCGCCTGGTGTATGGCGAATCCGATTCTGACCTCAATTATTATCGGCCCGCGCACCATGGAACAGTTCGACGATAATCTGGGCTGCCTGGATGTCGAGATCACAGCAGAAGACGAAGCCTTCATCGACTCTCTCGTACCGCCGGGAGAACACAGTGGCAAAGGCTTCCAGGATCCACAATATCCCGTCACCGGGCGTGGAAAGTAGTCGACTCAGGTCAGTCCCCCGAACTGCCGTACTGCTTCGTACATGACGGCAGTCGCGGTGCTGGCCAGATTCAGACTGCGCACTTCCTGATGCATCGGCAGCTTCAGATTGGAATTCGGATCTTCTTCGAGGATCCGGGGGGGCAGGCCGTTACTTTCACTGCCGAACAGGAAGACATGACCGGGTTCGAACTTCGCATCCCAGACAAAGCGGGTGGCGAACTTGGTCAGCTTCCACCATGTCCTGTCATTCAGCTGTTCCTGTACCTCTGCTAGGTTGTCTACGGCTTCCCAGTTCAGGTGCTGCCAGTAATCCATGCCGGCACGCCGTAAATGCTTGGCATCGAGCTGGAAACCCAGTGGGCGGACCAGCCACAGCTTGGCACCGACGGCAACACAGGTTCGACCGATATTTCCCGTATTCTGGGGAATATCAGGCTGATACAGGACAACGTGGAACAGGGGTTCTTTCGACTCGGACATTCTGACTCTCA